>DFBC01000041.1:0-5374 GCA_002367235.1 Cellvibrionales bacterium UBA3090 | reverse complement strand
CCATCACGCAAGGTTGTATCAAAAATCACCAAATGTTGTTTGTCCATCAGTTACTTCTCCTGGTATTACGCCCCTGCTTTTCCCTAAGATTGGGTAAAACAAAAACTGGACAAAATAGTTACGCGAATTCTCCCTGTGACGGAAGGGATTTGCAAATGGGAATGAATAAAATTGTATATAACGTATATGCCCCTCAGGGCAGAAGGAGACGCAGCTGACGAGCAACAGCACAGTGAGGCATACGTTGTGACACGACACCTCGCTGAAAAGAAACTGTTTGCATACTGCTAGAATTCATGACTTATCACTGATGATGAGATCTAGGAAGGCTTTATTCAAACAGGTTTCAGGCAATTTGCCAAGCCCCATATCTCTTGTCCCTTTTATTAGTTGTACCCTATTCAAAATAGCCAATGCTTAACACTTGGCCTTAGGCGATCTAACTTTACGCCAAAGCCATAACACCGGTGCGGAAAGGCTGTACAGCAATGCAAACAGGAACAGTATTCTTGGTGGGTCAATAATGATAATAGTAAGCGCCATAACTATGGCAAAGATGACAACGAAGGGGACTTTTCCCTTCAAGTCTAACCCCTTCAAGCTATGGTAACGAAAATTAGAAACCATCAGCAGCCCAGAGAGCGCGGTTACCAGCGCTGCCGCCAATGCCAGTTGCGTGGTGGGTTCTACGTCGTAGCAACTCCACACCATCCCCGCCACCAATGCAGCGGCAGTGGGACTAGCAATACCGATAAAATACCGCTTATCTACAACGTCAACTTGAGTATTAAAACGGGCAAGCCTGAGGGCCGCGCAAGAAGCATAAATAAATGCTGCTGCCCAACCAATTCTTCCAACCTCATTGAGTATCCAGCTAAAGGTCACCACTGCCGGTGCCACGCCAAAAGAAACCATGTCAGAAAGACTGTCGTACTGAACGCCAAACTCACTTGATGTATGGGTCATACGAGCCACAGTGCCATCGAGCCCATCAAATATCATCGCCACAAAAATGGCAATGGAGGCAGCTTCAAAATTGCCGTCCATGCCGGCCAAAATCGCGTAGAAACCGGCGAACATCGCACCTGTAGTAAATAGGTTCGGCAGCAGGTAAATGCCTTTATGACGAGTCTTTTCTGGCGGTGGCACTTGAGCATTATTATCAGCAGATGGCCGCTGATGCTCACCAGTGGATTGTTCATTTTGGTTGTCAATATCAGACATCTTTAACCCTTAAGATATGATTCTTGGTACTTGCCTCGCGATAATCAGGACTATGAAATCGGAACCATCATTATCGGAAAAGTTATTAACTGCTAACCCATTCGCTACTAACGCTAAAAAGAGCCTATTGCTAGAATGCACTCACTCTACCAGTGGTTAGAGCGATATCAATCAACCCTGAGTATGAGTGCTATTAAACACTAAAGACTGGCACAAAAAAACCGCGCCGTAGCGCGGTTTTTTTAACAAGTAATTTATAATAAATACAAATACTTAGTTCTTTTCCTTATCAACCAACTTGTTGGCTGCAATCCACGGCATCATGGAACGCAACTTAGCGCCGGTCTGCTCAATAGGGTGAGCTGCATTATTGCGGCGATACGCTGTCATTGATGGGTAGTTAGTTGCACCTTCAGAAATGAACATTTTGGCATATTCGCCATTCTGAATACGTTTCAGCGCATTGCGCATAGCAGCACGAGATTCGTCATTGATGATTTCAGGGCCAGTAACATACTCTCCGTACTCCGCATTGTTGGAGATAGAGTAGTTCATGTTGGCTATACCGCCCTCATACATCAGGTCCACAATCAATTTCAATTCGTGAAGACACTCGAAGTAAGCCATTTCTGGAGCATAGCCACCCTCAACCAATGTTTCAAAACCCGCTTTTACCAATTCGACCGTACCACCACAAAGCACAGCCTGCTCACCGAACAAGTCAGTTTCAGTTTCGTCTTTAAAGGTTGTTTCAATGATACCAGTACGTCCACCACCAACACCGCAGGCATAAGACATCGCCACATTTTTTGCATTACCTGAAGCATCTTGATAAATCGCTACCAAGTCAGGAATACCACCACCTTTAGTGAACTCACTGCGAACAGTGTGTCCGGGGGCTTTAGGTGCAATCATAATAACGTCCAAGTCTGCGCGAGGCACAACCTGGTTGTAGTGGATAGCAAAACCGTGCGCAAAAGCTAACGTGCCACCCTGTTTGAGATTTGGCTCAATTTCAGATTTGTACAGCTGAGACTGAAATTCATCAGGGGTAAGGATCATCACCAGATCAGCACCGGCAACAGCGTCAGGTACATTTTTCACTGCTAGGCCAGCAGCCTCAGCCTTTGCCGCTGAAGCTGAACCCGCTCTCAGGCCAACCGTTACGTCCACACCGGAGTCCTTCAGGTTCAAAGCGTGAGCATGGCCCTGGGAACCATAACCAATAATGGAGACCTTCATCCCTTGAATAATGGAGAGGTCACAGTCTTTATCGTAAGAAACTTGCATGTTTACACCTATATTTAAAATCTAAATTTATCTGTTACCAAATGAATCTTTCTACAGCAGAATAAGGAACTACATCTGCGTCGAAATGACCCACCTTTAAAATTAAAGCCGGAGTGATTTTTCACCACGAGCTAAACCAGACACACCAGAACGAACAAGTTCAAGAATATCTGCGTCACCTACAGCCTGAATAAAAGCGTCGAGTTTATCACTGTTACCTACAATTTGTACCGTATAGGCATTGGTGTTCACATCTATAATCTGGCCGCGAAAAATATCGACACAACGCTTTATCTCTGCACGCTGGGCATCACTTGCCCTTACCTTAAGCAACATCAGCTCGCGCTCAATGTGAGGTCCCTCTGTCAAATCGACAACTTTGACCACATCAATCAGCTTATTCAAGTGTTTGGTAATTTGCTCAATCACCTGATCATTACCATGAGTCGTCATGGTCAAACGGGACAACGTTTGGTCTTCTGTAGGCGCTACTGTCAGCGTATCAATGTTATAGCCACGCTGTGAAAACAAACCCACTACCCGAGATAGAGAACCGGGTTCGTTTTCCATTAGTACTGAAATTATGCGTCTCATCAGGTGCGCTCCGTTTTACTCAACCACATGTCACGCATAGAGCCGGGGGCTACATGCATGGGATAAACGTGTTCTGAGCGGTCGACACAGATATCCATAAACACCACTCGATCTTTCAGGCTAAAGCACTCTGCCATTTTTTCTTCGAGCTCATCAAAGTGGGTCACGCGGATGCCCACGTGGCCATAGGATTCTGCCAATTTAACAAAATCAGGCAGCGAGTCTTCATAGAGGCTAGATGAATATCGACTGCTGTATTGCATGTCCTGCCATTGACGCACCATGCCCAAGGCTTGGTTGTTAAGGTTAATAATTTTTACGGGAAGCCCATATTGTGTGCAGGTCGATAGCTCCTGAATACACATCTGAATACTTCCTTCACCTGTCACACAAGCTACGGCTGCATCAGGATGGGCTAATTGAACCCCCATCGCTGCGGGCAAACCAAACCCCATAGTGCCCAAGCCACCGGAATTGATCCAGCGACGCGGCTTATCAAACAAGTAATACTGCGCAGCAAACATCTGATGCTGACCAACATCAGAGGTAACGTAAGCATCACCGTTTGTCACCTTAAACAACGTTTTTATCACATCTTGTGGCTTGATAATGTTCCCTTCACTGGGAGCATGGCGGGGCTTGCTGTAGATGCCATGGCGATCGCGCCATTCATCAATTTGTGTCCACCATTCAGCAATCGCAGTCTCATCAAGCTGAGAGCTACTCCTCTCTACCTGGGCAATCATTTCCTGTAATACGGCATCACAGGGACCTACGATCGGAATATCTATCGCCACTGTTTTTGATATGGAGGTTGGATCCACATCAATATGAATTATTTTTGCAGAGGGACAGAACTTATTTGGTGTGTTGGTCACCCTGTCATCAAATCGAGCACCAACGGCCAGGATCACATCGGCATGATGCATTGCAGCATTTGCTTCATAGGTACCATGCATTCCCAGCATACCCAAGAACTGGCGATCGGTTCCAGGATAGGCACCAAGCCCCATCAACGTATTGGTCACAGGAACATTTAAAAGTTTCGCCAACTCGGTAAGCTGTGATGATGCCTCACCTAACACGACACCACCGCCGCTATAAATAACCGGGCGCTTGGCGGCCAACAATGTTTTTATCGCACGCTTAATTTGCCCAGAATGCCCCTTGGTCGTGGGCTGGTAAGAGCGAATCTTGATTTTTTCTGGGTACTCGTAAGGGACACGATGATTCGGGTCTGTGACATCCTTAGGGATATCAACCACAACAGGGCCAGGACGCCCTGTTCCCGCAATATAAAATGCCTTGGCAATAACACTGGCAATATCTTTCGCATCGGTAACCAGAAAACTGTGCTTAACGATAGGCCTGGAAATGCCCACCATATCGGTTTCCTGAAAAGCATCTCCGCCAATTTTTTCACGGGGAACCTGACCGGAAATCACGACCATCGGAATAGAATCCATGTATGCCGTTGCAATACCAGTAATAGCATTGGTGGCGCCTGGCCCGGAAGTCACCAATACCGCACCTACTTCGCCGGTGGAACGTGAGTGACCATCAGCCGCATGAACTGCAGCCTGCTCATGGCGAACAAGAATATGTTGAACATCCTGCTGTTTAAACAACGCATCATAAATATGCAATGCCGCACCACCAGGATAACCCCAGATATGCTTAACACCCGCATCTTTGAGCGCACGAACGACGATATCACCGCCAGACAAAAGTTCCACTGTGCAAACCCTCAAATAATAAACACCACAACGCCGATGCAGCCCACAAGGGACATAAACCATGATTGCTGTGACATCACAGGTAGCTAATGCAACACCGCAGCCGATATTGGTGGTCGGCGCGTCAAGCCTGTTGGTAAACAAGCCTGTTCTGGATGCCCAGCAAACGCTGTTTACGCTCACTTGGCAAGCTGGTAAGAAACCAGCGCGCGAGTAATAGGAGATACCCGCCGAAGGCGAGGACTCTATGAAGTTATTGCCACAAAGTCAAGTATTCAGTCCTTTCAAATCATAGCTCACTACAACTTTTTGCTACCAAGCACTCAACATCTGAGCCTTACTTCCGCTATGATACAAACAATTAACGTTTTACACAGGTTCAAGGATATGAAACATCTTTACTTGGCAATACTTACCGTCTTTGCACTTATGGCCAGCATGGCAACTTATGCTGGGAAGGTCTACAAATGGCAGGATGATGATGGATCCTGGCATTATTCAGAAAAACCGCCTCTTGAGATAAAAGCCGA
>DFBC01000031.1:261-4050 GCA_002367235.1 Cellvibrionales bacterium UBA3090 | reverse complement strand
CTTGATTCCACAACTAAATCTTAACTTGCTAGAAAGTTAGATAACTAAAGATAAATCATTAGTTGCAGTTATTATGGGCTTTCGGTCTGACTGGGATACGATGAATGGTTGGCTCATTGCTTTCAACCGTTGTGGACTCAATTCTCATTGCAATGTCTAAGAAGAAAGAGGAAAAAGGGTCAAGTATCATTTTGACGCTTTAGCCTCAAGAAAAAGGGTCAAGTATCATTTTGACGCTTTAGCCTCGGTCAATCCTCTACCATCAAATACTCAACCTTCTTAAGCAACTTCCGTTCATTATCCATTAACACTTTCAGTTTACCAATAGTCGTCGGAATGCTGTCTGTTCGCTTTAAACCAAATGCTTCAGCAATACTCACAAGCGACTGACCACCTACCACCTGACTAAGATACATCGCAACCCACCGAGGCACATTATTGGTACCTCGCTTGGCTTTCAATATAGATTCCTCAGTTACGGCGAACGTAGTTGCAACGTCGGTAACTAACTTAGCGATACCAGGCTTAAACTGAGCACGAGAAGCAACGCTTACCGCGTTATCATCTGTAACTCTTTGTGTGTAGGCCCATGCCCGAAACTCATCACTTCCCAAGTAAGGCATGATATTTCCCTTGCCATAAAACCGAGCGAGGTCTTCATCTACCTCCACACCGACATAGGCTTTATATTTCTCCCGCTTTTTTGATCGCGCTCCTAACTGCCCAAATATTTCATCCTGATATAGCCAGTTTGGAGATCGTTTACTTTTATCTACGTAGAACCCATAACTTGACCAAGGGTAAGCGTCCAGGGGGTTTCTATGAATGTAGCGGGAGAGCTGTAATTGGTAGCTATCGTCTTCAACACAGATAGATTTGTAGCGACCGCGAAATAGAGAGCCGTCTGTGTTTTTCATGCGATTGTGGCACTGAGTATACACACCGTTAATATGACGCATTACTCTACCGAGATTTGCATCTGGCGTCTTTACAAGCAAATGATAATGGTTAGTCATGAGGCAATAGCTGTGAATTTCGACACCAAAGCGCTGATGCGCTTCATCTAACACCGATAAGAACATTTCATAATAGCCTGGGTTATGAAATATATTTTCGCGTGCTCTACCTCGGTTCATTACGTGATAGTAGGCATTTTCATATTCGATTCGGGTTGATCTAGACATAGGGCGGAATATATCGCGACATGACTAAAGCGGCAGTATGATACTTGCCCCCTTTGCTCTCCTATCTTGTCACCTGACCCCTGATCTTCTTATTCTTTTTTGCCCCCTTATTCTCTTACTTCTCTAACTCCTTTGACACTTTGTGTCTTCTACCACAATTGGTACATTTATTGCTCTTTCAGAAAACTGTCGTTTGTGGGAATAGCCCCGCAGGCATTGGCTACCGGCAGGCATCCATTATTAACGCCGCTTTTTCGGAGGGACGGCATGGTTTGTGAATTACCTGCAATTCAAGGTGAGTCTGCACCTGTTTTGATTGAAGAAATAGCTAACTGAACAACTAACAATTGAGGAAAGACCAATGAGTAGAAACGAATCACGCACCCAGGCAATTTATCAAATCACCAATCGTGAGCCTACAGTGGTAGAAAAAACAGAGCCGCTAAGCAAAATATGGGCATGCGATGTTTTTAGTCTGGCGACAATGGAAGAAAATTTATCGAAAAGTGCTTTCAAAGCGATGAAGCTAACAGTTGAAACTGGATCCGCTTTGGATCCAGCGGTTGCCGACGTGGTTGCTGCTGCGATGAAGGATTGGGCCATCTCAAAAGGAGCCAAGTTCTTTTCCCATATTTTTTACCCGATGACCAATATCACTGCGGAAAAACACGACGGTTTCATCGAGACCAATTCCGCTGGTGCCGCTATCACCGAGTTCACTGGCAGTCTGTTAATCAAGGGGGAGCCAGATGGTTCATCTTTCCCAAATGGCAGTATTCGCGCAACTAACGCGGCGCGGGGTTATACCGCATGGGATCCCACCAGCCCTGCTTATATTTCGAATACTGATAACGGCGCCGTATTGATGATTCCCAGTGTCTTTATGTCCTGGACTGGCGAAGCGCTCGATAAGAAAATCCCGCTACTGCGCTCTAATGCCGCGATGAATAATGCCGCGCAAAAAGTGCTGTCATTAATGGGTGAAACCGACATTGCGACCTTAAACTCAAGCTGTGGTGCCGAGCAGGAATACTTTCTGGTAGACAGCAACTTTGCCAATGCCAGACCGGATTTACTGCATGCTGGTCGCACCTTGTTTGGCGCGCAATCGCCGAAGGGCCAGCAATTTGATGATCACTATTTCGGTGCCATTCCCGCACGTGTTCAGGTCTTTATGCAAGATTTTGAAGATCAATTGTACCGACTCGGCATTCCAGCAAAAACCCACCACAACGAAGTGGCACCCGGTCAGTTTGAAATCGCGCCCTATTTCGAAGCGGCTAACGTTGCAGCCGATCATCAACAATTACTCATGACCTTGATGCAAAGCACAGCGGCCAAGCATGGCTTTCTGTGCTTGCTCCACGAAAAACCGTTTGCGGGTATCAACGGTTCAGGCAAACACGTTAACTGGTCAGTGGGTAACTCCACTCAGGGAAATTTACTCGACCCTGGTAATACGCCTTCCGAGAACCTCAACTTCTTACTGTTTTGTGGTGCCGTTATACGAGGCGTGCACCTCTATGGCCCATTACTGCGGGCGGTTATTGCTTCTGCTGGTAATGATCATCGATTGGGGGCCAATGAAGCGCCGCCAGCGATTTTGTCGGTTTATCTGGGCGATCAGCTGGAAAAGGTCTTCCAAGATATTAAAGATGGTGTTGTTAGCACTTCGTCAGATGGCGGCGTGATGGATCTCGGTCTCAGTCAAATTCTTAATTTCAAACGTGACCCCGGTGATCGGAACCGTACATCGCCGTTTGCCTTTACCGGTAACCGCTTTGAATTCCGCGCCGTTGGTTCCGCCCAGTCGGTGTCTGGCCCCCTCGTCGCGATGAATACCATGCTGGCTGACTCTTTAAACTGGATTGCCGAACAGCTCGAAGCAAAGCTTGCCAGCGGTCTTGATAGGGCCGCTGCCGTTGTCTCAGTGCTTAAGACCTTGATGGAAGAGCACGGTAATGTCGTCTTTGGTGGTGATGGTTATGCCGCTGAATGGCACAAGATGGCGGTTGAAGAGCGCGGTTTAAAGAATATTCCCAATACTGCAGACGCGCTGCCAGCTTTTCGTGAAGATTCCATCAAAAAACTCTTTGAAAGTACCGGCGTATTCTCGCCACTGGAGCTTGAAAGCCGCTTCAATGTTTATGCCGAGCAATATGTTCTGTCTATAGAAGTAGAAGCAAAACTGGTAGTCGATATGGCGAAAACCATTATTTACCCAAGTGCCACCGCTTGTCTGGCTGACCTGTCGCTAACCAGTGGCAGCCTGGCGGAGATGGGTATTGAGCTTGACACTTCACTTGCGCAATCGGTGGCTGCTAACGCTAACGCCATGCTGCAGGCAGTGGAACGACTTAGCGTTGCGATGGAGAAGCACGACTTCGCTTCAATCGAAGAGCACATGCAATTTTGTGCCACTGATATTTGTGGCTTGATGGCTGAAGTCCGATCCTATGCCGATGCCCTTGAAGGGGAGGTGGCCGACGAGTTGTGGGCTTTACCTAAATACCACGAAATGCTGTTTATTAAATAGCCTTGAACGGGCGACCCCAGAAATTGAGCTCTCATCAAGACTGGGGTCAAATACCGTCTCAAAAATCAA
>DFBC01000031.1:0-201 GCA_002367235.1 Cellvibrionales bacterium UBA3090 | reverse complement strand
AATTTATCGTCAAATGACACACTATTTTTCAAAACGCCCGAGATTAAGTGAACCAGTTTTCGCACAAAAACGGGGGCGCAAAGAAACTTAAGGGCAGTCACTACCCGGTAGTCATCAAAGAAAACATCACACCGCAAATAGGTGATCACCTTTTAGCACGGGATAAAACAACCCCACAGAAACTCAAGGACAGCCATCTAT
>DFBC01000014.1 GCA_002367235.1 Cellvibrionales bacterium UBA3090 | reverse complement strand
GTCTCCAATTCATTTGCCAGTACCTGGGCCATTCCTTCGGTGGCAAATTTTGATACGGCGTAAGCGCCCCAGAAAGGCTTTCCAACCCTGCCCACACCTGATGTGGTGAAAATAAGTGAGGCGCTGTCGGATTTTTCCAGTAATGGCAGCAATGCTTTAGTCAGCATAAATTCAGCGGTGACATTGACCTGCATGACTTTCTGCCAGGTGCTTAATTTGTAGTTGGCAATTGGTGTGCGTTGGCCAAGTTCTCCCGCGTTGTGAAGCAATCCATCCAATTTGCCGAAGTTCTCCTGAAGGCGGTCATGCATCTCCTCGTAGTCTGTTTCGGATGCGCCTTCTAGGCAAATCGGATAAATCGCTGGTTGTGGGCCACCAGAAGCTTCAATGGCGTCATAAACCTGTTCGAGTTTAGGTACGGTGCGCCCCATCAGAATGACCGTTGCACCATGAGCTGCAAAGGTTTTTGCTGCTGCAGCGCCAATGCCATCTCCCGCGCCGGTGACAGCAATAACTTTGTCTTTTAGCAGGTTGTCAGGGGCGTTGTAATTCTGTGGATCCATGATGTTTGGTTTTCCTTAAAGTATGAGCTCTAGCAGTTGGGTGGCACAACTGACGGTGTGGTCCGCACCCCATAGGGTTGGATCTTCATTTTGATCAATGTAGCCATATGCTGCGGCAATGGTAGTGGTTCCCGCGCGTCGCCCCGCTTCTATGTCTCGCTGGTGGTCCCCGATATATACCGTATCACCTGGTGAAATTCCGACCTGCTTGCAGGCCAAAACGACTGATTCTGGATCAGGTTTGGTTTTGCTCACATGGTCGGGGCAGATAATCGTGGCTGGAGGTGGAGATAGTGGTAGTTGCTCCAAAATTGCCCGTGTGTAAGTCTCGGGCTTGTTGGTGACGATTCCCCATGGAATCTGGTTCTCACCCAGTATGTGGAGTAATTCTGTGATACCTGTAAATGGATGGGTTTGATCTGCCAAATTAGCCATGTAGAGCGATAGCAGCTCTTGGCGAATAGGTTCAAACTCAGGGTGCTGCTCATCCAGTGCAAACACTTTTTTTACGATGCCCGCTGAACCATGAGTAACTAGTTGGCGAATGCTTTCTGCCGGTAGCAGAGGTAATCTTTTTCTAGCTAGTAGTAAGTTTGTTGCCGTTAAAAAGTCTGGGGCTGTGTCGAGTAGCGTCCCGTCAAGGTCAAATAAGACAGCCTGAAACCGTGGGGACCTGGATTGCTTGATGTCAGGCATCAGACGGGCTTTCGTGCGTAGACAAGATAGTTTACATCTACATTATTATCGTCGAGGCGATAATTTTTAGTTAGAGGGTTGTAGACCATACCTGTCATGGTTTGTAGTTCAAGGTCGCACTCCCTAATCCAGTGACACAGTTCTGAAGGGCGAATAAATTTTCCGTAATCATGGGTGCCTTTAGGCAGCATTTTTAGCAAATATTCGGCACCAATAACCGCAAAGAGATAGGCTTTTGGGTTGCGGTTAATTGTCGAAAAGTAGAGGTGTCCACCAGGCTTTACCAGTTTGGCGCAGGCGGCAATGACGGAGCTTGGGTCTGGAACGTGCTCAAGCATTTCCAGGCAGGTAACGATGTCGTATTCTCCTGGATGCTGGTCGGCCATTTCCTCAGCAGTGCACTGTTGATAATTGACTGAAATACCAGTTTCCAAACTGTGCAATTGAGCTACAGCTAGTGGTGCTTTGCCCATATCAATACCGGTGACCTCTGCGCCCCTGTGTGCCATTGATTCGGCCAGAATGCCGCCACCACACCCAATATCTAGCAGTGTGCATTCGGCTACGGGCGAGTGTTGGTCTACCCAGTTAGCTCTTAGAGGATTGATGTCGTGAAGTGGCTTGAATTCACTTTCCTGATCCCACCAGCGACTTGCCAAAGCTTCAAATTTGGCTATTTCAGCGCGGTCGATATTGAGTTCTGACATTAATGTATTCCGGTATGATTGTTGTTCGATATTTAGGCGCTGTTAACCGTTGGCAATTTTTCGTCGCCACTGTCGTGCCTTGGTAAGTATTTCGTGCTCGTTCAGAGTTTTTAATTGTCTGTCCAGCATTAGGGCGACACCGTTGACCCAAAGGTGGCTTACTCGGCTACCTGAGTTGGTATACACTAACTGAGAGGCGGGATTATACAGTGGTTCTGATTCAATTGTCCCGAGATCTACAGCGGTCAAGTCGGCGTTTTTCCCGCATTCAATGCTGCCAATTTGATCGTCCCAGCCCATTGCCTTGGCGCCATTGATCGTTGCCATCTGTAATGCGGTGTGAGCATCAATGCTGCCTGCGTCACCAGATACTGCTTTGGCAATCAGTGCTGCTGTAGATAATTCTCCAAACATATCCAGAGTGTTGTTGCTGGCCGCGCCATCGGTGCCTAGTGCTGTATTAATACCTTGGCCCAGTAATTTTGTTGTTGGGCAAAAACCGCTGGCCAGCTTGAGGTTAGATTTGGGGCAATGTATGACGTGGGCGTTGTATTCAACTAGCGTGGCTATGTCATTTTCGTCTAATTGGGTCATATGAACACATTGAGACAGTGGTGAGAGCACCCCCAGTTCAACAAGTCTCTGTATTGGTCTAACGCCGTGCTCTGTCAAACTATGGGTAATTTCCTGTTCCGTTTCATGAAGGTGGATTTGTACACAGCAATCCAGTTCTTCTGCGTAAGTGGCAATTTTTTCTAGTGGCCCGTTAGACAGTGTGTAGGGTGCATGGGGTCCAAAAGCAATACGAGTAAGTTCCCGGTCTTTGTAATCGTCGCGTAATTGGAGTCCCTTATGGATGTAGTCATCTGGCCCCCTTCCCCAAGCTGAGGGGAAATCAAAGACTGGGAAGGTGATCTGGCTTCGCATCCCTGCGTGGCTTGCAATATCTGCGGTGCTGTCCGGGAAGAAGTACATGTCTGAGAAGCAGCTGGTTCCGCTGCGAATCATCTCTGCTATAGCGAGTTCAGCACCGGTTCTGACAAATTCTTCGCACACCCATTGTTGTTCTGTGGGCCAGATGTGTTTTTCGAGCCACGTTTGCAGGGGTTGGTCGTCGGCATAGCCGCGGAGCAGTGTCATAGCTGCATGGCCGTGAGCGTTTACGAGCCCTGGCATAAGTACGTGATGCGGCAGCTCAATAAACTCCTTGGCAATGTATGTCCTCGCCGCCTCGGAGGTTGGCAGGATGGCTACAATTCTGCCCTGATCTACAGCGACTGAGCAGTCTTCAAATACTTTCCCCTTGGGGATGATAGGGATTATCCAGCGTGCTGAGATAAGCAGATCGATAGAAGTGGTGGCCATCGCGTGGCTGTTCCTTGGGTGGCATCTGAATGTGGCAGTATACCCTCACAAAAAAGATCATTAAACAAGGACATAGGGGACGAAGATGGGACATTTTGTGGTATCATCCCGCGCTTATTTTAGCGGCTTTGTCGCTAGTGGGCATCAAAGGGAATAAGCAGCAGTATGGGCGAGTTAGCTAAAGAAATCCTACCCGTTAACATCGAAGACGAATTGCGACAGTCCTACCTCGATTACGCGATGAGCGTTATTGTTGGCCGGGCACTGCCAGATGTCAGAGATGGTCTCAAGCCTGTGCACCGTCGTGTGCTCTTTGCCATGAGTGTGCTCAATAACGATTGGAATAAGTCCTATAAAAAATCTGCGAGGGTTGTCGGTGACGTGATTGGTAAGTATCACCCACATGGTGATTCGGCTGTGTACGACACTATTGTACGAATGGCTCAGCCTTTCTCGCTTCGTTACATGCTTGTGGATGGGCAGGGTAACTTTGGTTCTGTAGATGGTGATTCTGCTGCGGCTATGCGTTACACCGAAATTCGGATGGCCAAAATAGCACACTCGCTGTTGGCGGATTTGGATAAAGAAACAGTCGATTACGTAGAAAACTATGATGGTACTGAACTAATCCCGGAAGTGTTGCCAACGCGTGTACCTAATTTGTTGGTAAATGGTTCTTCGGGTATCGCCGTGGGTATGGCGACGAATATTCCGCCCCATAATCTTAAAGAAGTGGTTAAAGGCTGCCTGGCATTGATTGAAAATGCCGATATAACCATTGATGAATTAATGGAGTATATCCCTGGTCCTGATTTTCCAACGGCGGCCATTATCAATGGCAGAGCGGGCATCATTCAGGCATACCGCACTGGTCGTGGGCGTATTTATGTGCGTGCTCGTGCGGTAGTGGAAGTTAATGAAAAAACGAGTCGTGAGACTATTATCATTACAGAGCTTCCCTACCAATTGAATAAGGCTCGTCTGATCGAGAGAATTGCCGAACTGGTTAAAGAAAAGAAGATTGAAGGCATTTCCGAGCTGAGAGATGAGTCAGATAAAGATGGCCTGAGAGTTGTTATCGAGCTTAAAAGGGGTGAAGTGGGCGAGGTTGTTCTTAATAACTTGTATGCCCAGACCCAGCTCCAGAACGTATTCGGGATCAATATTGTTGCTTTGGTCGATGGGCAACCAAGAACCCTTAATCTGAAGGAAATGTTGGAGGCGTTTGTTCGCCACCGTCGTGAAGTAGTTACACGTCGTACTGTATACCTGTTGCGCAAGGCCAGAGAGCGAGGTCATATCCTGGAAGGTTTGGCCGTTGCTATTGCCAATATCGATCAGGTCATTGAGCTGATTAAGTCTTCAACGTCTCCGGCGGAAGCTAAAGAACGTTTGATTGTCCGGGGTTGGGATGCCAGTACCGCTGCTCAATTTTTAGAGCGTGCTGGTAGTGATGCCAGTCGTCCAGAAGGCCTGGAGCCAAGCTATGGTATGCGTGACGGTCAGTACTATCTGTCTCCGGCGCAGGCTCAAGCCATACTGGAATTACGTTTACACCGTCTAACGGGTATGGAGCACGACAAGTTGCTCTCAGAGTACCAAGAGAAACTCGACGAAATTATTGAGTATTTGAATATTCTTGGTGATGCCAATGTTCTGATGCAGCTTATCCGTGAAGAATTGGAAGTTGTTAGCGAAGAGTTTGGTGATGATCGTCGTAGTGAGATTGTAGAATCTCAGCACGATCTGACGGTTGAAGACTTGATTACAGAAGAAGATCGCGTGGTCACGATCTCCCATGGTGGTTATGCGAAGACCCAGCCACTGAGTGATTATCAGGCGCAGCGACGTGGCGGGATGGGTAAATCAGCAACAGCAGTTAAGGATGAGGACTTTGTCGAGCATCTATTGATTGCTAGTACTCATAGCACCATTCTTTGTTTTACCAACTTGGGTAAAGTTTACTGGCTCAAGGTCTATCAAATCCCTCTCGCTGGGCGTAACTCTCGTGGTCGCCCGATGGTTAATCTACTGCCATTGGATGAGAATGAGCGTATTAGCTCTATCCTTCCTGTCGATGAGTACAGCGATGATCGCTTTGTCATTATGGCTACCGCTAATGGTACGGTGAAGAAAACCTCGCTTGATCAATATTCTCGTCCTCGTAGCGTTGGATTGCGTGCGGTTGATTTGGTCGATGGGGATTATCTGGTGGGTACAGCGATAACGGATGGCAATTGTGATGTCATGCTGTTTAGCAGTGAAGGTAAAGCGGTCCGCTTTGCCGAATCGGATGTGAGAGCGATGGGGCGGGTATCGAAAGGTGTTCGAGGCATGCGTTTGCCCGAGGGATATCAGGTGCTCTCAATGGTTATCCCTGAAGAGCATGGCCGAGTGTTGACTGTCTCCACCAATGGCTATGGTAAAAGAACGGCATTGACTGAATTTCCGACTAAAGGCCGAGGCGGCAAGGGAATGATAGCGATGCAAGTCAGTGACAGAAATGGTCCTCTAGTCGGTGCTGTACAGCTGTTTGAAGGTGATGAAATCATGTTGATTTCAGACCAAGGCACGATGGTGCGAACTCGCAGTGAAGAAATCTCTGTGTTGGGTCGCAATACTCAAGGCGTTAGAGTGATTCGCCTCAAGGAAAGCGAGACGCTGGTTGGTCTGGCTCGTATTGAAGAACAAGAGCCTGTTGTCGGCGACGTGAGTGATGAAGACTCAGTCAAAAGTGATGTGGCTGGTGCTGAGACAGAGGCCTGACAGGCAGGAACTATGTCAAAAGATATATCAAAAAGTACACAGGACAATAAGGGTCTCGGCCAGTTACGAGAACAAATCGACGCCATCGATAATAAGATTCTGAAGTTGATCAGTGAGCGTGCCAGTTGCGCACAGAAGGTGGCAGAGGTAAAGCAGGCTGAAGGCGATACCGTGTATTTCCGGCCTGAGAGAGAAGCCCAGGTTCTGCGTAATATAATGCAGAAAAATCAGGGGCCCCTGAATAACGAAGAAATGGCGCGGCTATTTAGAGAGATAATGTCGGCTTGCTTGGCATTGGAACAACCGATAAAAGTAGCCTTTCTTGGCCCAGAGGGAACCTTTACTCAAGAGGCTGCCCTTAAACATTTTGGTCACTCTGCAGTAACGGTTTCGATGAGTGCCATTGATGAGGTATTCAGAGAGGTAGATGCGGGAGCCGTTAACTACGGTGTTGTACCTGTTGAGAACTCTACCGAAGGTGTGATCAATCACACGTTGGATACCTTTTTAGATTCAACACTGAATATTTGCGGTGAAGTAGAGCTGCGAATTCATCATCACTTATTGATTGGGTCTCGAACAGATAAAAGTCAGATAACCCGTATCTATTCCCATGCTCAATCCTTGGCCCAGTGTAGAAAATGGCTAGATGCCCACTATCCAAAAGCCGAGCGGGTAGCTGTAAGCAGTAATGCCGAGGCTGCCAAGCGAATCAAGAGTGAGTGGAATGCGGCAGCCATTGCCGGAGATATGGCCTCTGAGCTGTATGGGCTTGAAAAACTATATGAGAAAATTGAAGACCGACCCGATAACTCAACCAGATTTTTGATTATTGGGCGTGAAAAGGTGGCGGCCAGTGGTGATGATAAAACCTCTATTATTGTTGCCGCCCGGAACGAGCCGGGGGCTTTGCATAGCCTTTTGGCCCCGTTTCATCGAGAAGGTATGGATTTGACTCGCGTAGAAACAAGGCCTTCTCGTACGGGTAAGTGGACTTATGTCTTTTTTGTCGATTTTGAAGGGCATCGCGACGACCCCAAAGTGGCAGCAGTATTAAGTGAAGTTAGCCAACTTGTTGCTGAGCTGAGAGTGCTCGGCTCCTACCCTAAAGCTGTATTGTAACCTCTTCTTTATTGGCATCAATTTATGACCGTAGATTTTAAAAGGCTAGCTTTGCCTGGTGTACAACGATTGCAACCCTATCAGGGCGGCAAGCCTATTGAAGAGCTTGAGCGGGAGCTTGGTATCAGTGGGGCGATAAAACTAGCCAGTAATGAAAACCCTCTTGGGCTAAGTAGTGTGGCCAGAAAGGCAATTGAAGCATCATTGGTCGACGGTGCTCGGTATCCTGACGGGAATGGTTTTTACCTAAAGCAGAAATTGGCAGAAAGACTTTCTGTCAGCACGAATCAAATAACGTTGGGTAATGGTTCAAACGATGTGCTCGAGTTGATCTCCCGGGGGTTTCTTGGTTCAGAGCACAATGCCATTTTTTCAGAGCATGCCTTTGTTGTTTACCAGCTGGCGATTACCGCACAAAATGCCAAGGCCGTTGTTGTGCCAGCCCTTAATTGGGGGCATGACCTAAAGGCGATGGCTGCCGCTGCCGATGATAATACTCGTCTCATGTTTATTGCTAACCCCAATAACCCCACGGGAACCTGGGTGTCGTTGGCCGATATTGAAGACTTGTTGAAAGCTCTGTCCAGGCAAGTGCTGGTAGTGATAGATGAAGCCTATTTTGAGTATGTTGATAAACCTGAATATGGATCGGCCTTATCCTTACTGGAAAAATTTCCCAATTTGGTCATCACCAGAACCTTTTCTAAAGCTTATGGCTTGGCATCACTGCGCGTTGGGTATTCGGTTTCTCATCCTGATGTGGCCGATATTCTTAACCGTGTGCGCCAACCCTTTAACATCAATAGTCTGGCGTTAGCTGCAGCATTAGCCGTTTTGGATGATCAAGACTATCTCAATCACAGCATAGAAATAAATCGCAGTGGTTACAGTCAATTAGTTGCTGGGTTTGACGAGCTGGGGCTGGATTATATTCCCTCTGCGGGTAATTTTATTTCAGTGCATATTCCTGGCGATGTTCAGGCCATCTATCAATCTCTGCTGCAGCTTGGTGTTATTGTCAGGCCAATAGGGTTATACGGTATGCCAAACCACTTGCGCGTATCTATTGGGCTACCTGAAGAAAATCAACGGTTTCTGGTTGCACTGGAACAGTTGTTGAGTGAAAGAGGGGGCTCCTGATGTCAAAAAAAATCAACCGTTTGGTTGTTATTGGCCTTGGCTTGATTGGCAGTAGCTTGGCAAAGGCTGCTCGAGATCGTGGCCTCTGTCGAGAGGTGATAGGTTTTTCTCGAAGCCCCGATACGCTTACCAAGGCGTTGAACGCTGGCATTGTGGACAGAGTGGTACATCGAATTGAAGATGTTGCGCCAGAATTGGGTGAAGGTGATGTGGTTGTTATCGGCGTGCCGACTCTCACTGTTCCTTCAATTATTCGTAGCTTAAAACCCCTTCTAGCCGATGGGGTCACCATCACTGATGTGGCCAGCGTGAAGGGTAGTGTGGTGAATGCCGTCAGGGAGGCATATGAGTGCATTCCTCCCCAATTTGTTCCAGGCCACCCTATTGCCGGTTCTGAGAAGAGTGGCGTAGATGCCGTTAACCCCGGGCTATTTGATGACCATCGTGTCATTTTGACGCCGCTGTCTGAAACGGGCAGTCAACACATTCAACTAGTGCAGGCCCTGTGGGAGGGAGCCGGTGCAGTCGTAAGTAAAATGACCGTTGCTGAACACGATGAGGTCTTGGCGGCCACCAGTCATCTGCCCCATATGTTGGCCTACGCACTAGTCGATACACTTTCAAAGATGCGTGAAAACCAGGAAATCTTCCGTTATGCGGCGGGTGGTTTTAGGGATTTTACTCGTATCGCAGCTAGTGACCCTATCATGTGGCACGATATCGTGATGGCCAATGATAAGGCGGTACTGTCTGTATTAGAGGCTCTTTCGGAAAATATTGAGCGTATAAAGCAGGCGATCACAACGGGAGACAGTGATCACTTGCTTGGTGTGTTTACGCGAGCCAAAGAAGCACGTAATCATTTTTCTAAGATGCTTGAAAATAAGGCCTATTTAGAACCCATGACACAAATTATTGATTATAGAGTAGCGCCAGGAGGACATGTTTCCGGAGAAATTCGTATTCCTGGTGATAAGTCCATTTCACACCGCTCTATCATGCTGGGATCAATTGCTCAGGGTGTAACAGAGATTACAGGTTTTCTGGAAGGTGAAGATAGTCTGGCAACACTTCAGGCGTTTAGGGATATGGGTGTCGTTATTGAAGGGCCAACCGATGGGCGCGTAATCGTCCACGGGGTAGGTGTAAATGGTTTAAAAGCACCGGCTGGGCCACTTTATCTCGGGAACTCAGGAACCTCTATGAGGTTGTTGACCGGCCTGTTGGCCGCTCAGCCCTTCGATGTGGAATTAACGGGTGACGAATCTTTATCAAAACGTCCCATGGAGCGTATTGCGACACCGTTGCGGCAGATGGGTGCGCTCATCGAGACGGAAGAAGGCGGTCGCCCCCCATTGCGAATTAAAGGCGGTCAGTCGCTTAAAGCCATTGATTATGAGTTGCCCATGGCAAGTGCACAGGTGAAATCCTGTGTACTGTTGGCTGGCTTGTATGCCGAGGGTGTAACACGTACTACCGAGCCTGCGCCAACTCGAGATCACACCGAGCGAATGTTAACTGGCTTTGGTTATCGGGTTGATCGCAAAGGTGCAGTTGCCGATTTAGTAGGCGGTGGAACTCTTAAGGCAGTAGCCATTGATGTGCCTGCTGATATATCCTCTGCGACCTTTTATATGGTTGCCGCTGCAATTGCGCCTGGGTCAGATATTATTTTGCCTCATGTTGGGGTAAATCCGACCCGCATTGGTGTGGTCAATATCCTGCAAATGATGGGGGCAGATATTCAATTGTCTAATCACTCCGAAGTGGGTGGTGAGCCAGTGGCAGATATCCGAGTACGGTACGCACCTCTTCATGGTATTGAAATACCAGAGGATCAAGTGCCGTTGGCCATTGATGAATTTCCGGCATTGTTCGTGGCGGCAGCGTGTGCCGAGGGACAGACAATCCTTACTGGTGCTGAAGAATTACGAGTCAAGGAGAGTGACCGTATCCAGGCCATGGCGGATGGTTTAAAAATATTGGGTGTCGATGCTGTCCCCACAGCAGATGGAATAATAATTAATGGCGGTCCGATAATGGGTGGTGAAGTTGATAGTGTGGACGATCACCGTATCGCCATGTCTTTCGCCGTGGCTGCATTGCGTGCGAGCAATCCTGTTCTTATAAGAAACTGCAATAATGTAGTGACATCATTCCCCGGTTTTGTTTCGTTGGCCAATGAAGCCGGATTAAACGTGGTCGAGGAAAGACGATGACAGATAAATCAGTACCCGTAATAGCGATTGATGGGCCAAGTGGTTCTGGTAAAGGAACTATATGTCAGTTGCTGGCGGCTAAACTAGGTTTTCATTACCTTGACAGTGGTGCGCTATACCGATTGTTGGGACTTGCTGCTAAGCGTCATGGGGTAGAGCTTGATAAAGTGGAATCGCTGGCAGTTTTGGCCGCGCACATGGATATATCCTTCCGTATGAATGAGGATGGAGATTCTCCTAAAGTGTTACTTGAGGGGGAGGATGTTTCATCATCGATTCGAAGTGAACAGGTTGGTTCTGATGCCTCCATCGTGGCGGCTTACCCCGAAGTACGTGAAGCATTGCTGCAGCGCCAAAGAGCATTTGCCGTTGCTCCGGGTTTGGTGGCAGATGGTCGCGATATGGGAACCGTTATTTTTCCAGGTGCCGATGCCAAAATCTTTCTCACGGCCAGCCCCGAGGAACGGGCCCAAAGGCGTTATAAGCAGTTGATTGATAAGGGGGAAAGTGTTAGTCTTGCCGCCCTCGTCGATCAGGTTCAGAAGCGGGATGAGCGGGATATGAGCCGCCCAGTCTCTCCTTTGGTACCGGCAGACAATGCCGTGATTTTGGATAGTTCCCAGATGAGCATTGATGAGGTGTTGAATTCAAGTCTAGAAATTGTCATTAAAAATGGCATTCGGCCTCAACATTAAATGGGTTTTTGCGGTGTCAAACCAGAAATATGCCGCATTAGCCTGAAATTAATAGCCCGCATAACTGGTAATGCGGTTAAGAGTCAATTGCCTTGAAAACTATGGTTAGACCATAAGCGGGCAACGACTTGTCTTCCCACAGGTAGATCTCCATGAGCGAAAGCTTTGCAGAATTATTCGAAGAAAGTTTAAAAACCGTCGAAATGAATACTGGTGCAATTGTAACCGGTGTAGTGATTGATATTGATAAAGATTGGGTGACAGTTCACGCTGGTTTGAAATCAGAAGGTGTTATCGCCAAAAGTCAATTTTTCGATGATAACGGTGAACTGAGCTTAGAAATAGGCGATGAAGTACAGGTTGCCCTGGAAGCTGTAGAAGATGGCTTCGGTGCCACTCGTCTTTCCAGAGAAAAAGCCCGTCGTGCTGAATCCTGGATTGAACTTGAAGCTGCCCACACGGCAGATGAAGTGGTTAAAGGTGTTATCAGCGGCAAGGTCAAAGGTGGCTTTACTGTTGATGTGAATGGTCTTCGTGCCTTCCTTCCCGGTTCTCTTGTAGATGTTCGTCCAATTCGCGACACAGCGCACCTGGAGAATAAGCCTTTAGAATTTAAAGTGATCAAACTAGATCAGAAGCGTAACAACGTTGTTGTCTCTCGTCGCGCGGTGATGGAGCAAGTGAACACAGAAGAACGTGATGAGTTGCTTGCCAAGCTGGAAGAGGGTATTACGCTTAAAGGTATCGTTAAAAATCTTACAGACTACGGTGCATTTGTCGACTTGGGCGGCATTGATGGGCTGTTGCACATTACCGATATGTCTTGGAAACGTATTAAGCATCCAAGTGAAATCGTCAACGTTGGCGATGAGATTGACGTAAAAGTATTGAAATTCGACCGCGAGCGTAGCCGTGTTTCTCTGGGTATGAAGCAAATGGGTGAAGATCCATGGGCCGATATCTCTGGTCGTTATCCTGAAGGTGCTCGTGTTAAAGCGACTGTTACCAATCTTACTGACTACGGTTGTTTTGCCGAGCTGGAAGATGGTGTCGAAGGTCTTGTACACGTTTCTGAAATGGATTGGACTAACAA
>DFBC01000028.1 GCA_002367235.1 Cellvibrionales bacterium UBA3090 | reverse complement strand
ACTGGGCGCCAGGTCATATGCAACACCGATGTTTACCCGTAGAACTGAAAAATGGATTGCGTAACATCAAGGTCTTCTTCCCTTTGCGTTAAGGTTCAACATCCATACGTCCATAAATAAACATCATTTAAATTTGGTCGGCGCCACTGCATTGAGGAGATTGCGTCACCCAAGACTTGTTGTAGTTGGTAAAAATCTACGTCATCAGTAGGGATCTTAAAGCTTAATTGTTCGTATTCTTCTAGGGGTACACCAAATTGGGGGGTTAACTGAGACTTTATTGCGTCTGGGTCTGGACTGGTAATATCCAAGATATAGGCGCCCAGTTCTTTAATTAATTTTTCTGGTGTTCCTCCGTGCTGGAGTTGTCCGCTCATGATAAAGTCAACCCAATCACAAGCCGTGGCTTCTTCCAAATAGTGGGTGGTGAGAAATATAGTCATCCCTTCATTATGTCGAAGCTTCTCTACAAATCGCCAGATAGCACGTCGATTCGGTAAGTCCAAGCCGATGGTGGGTTCATCCAGAAAGAGTATCTTTGGCTTATGTAGAACCCCCCTGGCAATATCAATTGCACGACGTTGCCCGCCAGATAACGTTGATAATTTGTCATGACGCTTATGTTGAAGGTTGAAAATACTTAACAGCTCATCAATTCTTGGATTAGCTTCTTTTGGGGGCAAGCTATACATCGCCGCGGCAAACAATAAGTTTTCATCAACCGACATGGTGCGATCCAGAGCAGAGTCTTGAAAAACCAGACCTACAGATCGACGGATAGCAACGGGGTTATCTGACACTTGGAGGCCGGCAACGAGAGCTTCGCCGGATGTTGGTGTTGTCATGGTGGTGAGCATATGGATAGTTGTACTTTTGCCTGCACCATTCGGTCCCAGCAGGCCATAAAATTGGCCCGCTTCGATCTTTAAGTTTAAGTTGCTAACAGCGCTAGCCTTACCGTAGTTTTTGGTCAGATCGCGAGTCAGAATCATAAACTCATTTACCGTGGAGTCTCTTGGAGTTTTGCGGGTTCCGAAAAACCAGTGGCTGCATTTCAGTATCCAGCTTTTCTGCTTCTAGACCGGCCTGCTCAATGGCTTCAGTGATTAAGTGGTGATCTGGAGACTTGGTGCACACCGGGTCTGCTTTGGCTGGATCTCCTGTCAGCATGAAGGCCTGACACCGGCACCCGCCAAAATCCTTCTCTTTTTCATCGCAAGAGCGGCAGGGTTCTTTCATCCAATCAAGACCTCGAAAGCGATTAAAATCACTTGAATCTTCCCAAATCTCCCTGATGCTCATGTCTTTAATATTCGGTAGCGACATGCCCGGTAATTCGCGGGCAGAGTGGCAGGGGAGAGCGGTGCCATCAGGCGTGATGGTCAGAAATACATTGCCCCAGCCATTCATGCAGGGCTTTGGTCGTTCCTCATAATAATCCGGAATGACATAGTAGATTTTCATTTTGCCTTGTTGATCGTCTTGATAACGATGGGCAATAGCTTGGGCACGTTCTAATTGCTCTTTCATCGGCAGCAGCTGGTCGCGGTTGTGCATTGCCCAGCCATAGTATTGTGTTGTGGCCAGCTCAACATAATCTGCATTCAGGGATATTGCCAAATCAAGAATACTCTCCATCTGGTCGATATTCTGGCGGTGAGTAACAAAGCACAAGACCATGGGGTACCCATTGGCTTTTACGGCTTTGGCCATTTGAATTTTATGCTTGAAGGCATCAGTTCCGGCAATCAAGTTATTCAGCTCTTCAGTGCTGGCTTGAAAGCTGACTTGAATGTGATCTAGGCCGGCTTCTTTAAATTCGGCCACCTTTGATTCTGTCATTCCCACACCAGAGGTGATCAGGTTTGTATAGAAGCCCATCCCTCGGGCTTCTCGAATCAATTCAACCAGGTCGGGCCTCGATAGGGGTTCGCCGCCAGAAAAACCTAATTGTGTCGCACCTAATTCACGAGCTTGACGAAAAACACTGATCCATTGCTCTGTGGTCAATTCTTGTTTGATTTTTGAAAAATTGGTCGGGTTCGAGCAGTAGGGGCATTGCAAAGGGCAGGCGTAGGTCAATTCTGCGAGCAACCATAATGGTTGACCAATAGTCGTGCCTCTCTTTAATCCCGTCGTTCCACCAGTGCTGCCTGGAGCTTTATTTTGATTTGATCCAGCTTTTGTCATGTGCTTCCTCCAGGAACTGGTAAACATCGTCATCCAGATCTGCCCCGTCAAAGGCGGCTTTTAGTGAAGTGATAATTTCTTCCACAGTTTGTTCATGCTCTGTCACTTGTTTAAGTATTTCACCCGCAGCAGAATTTAATTTCACCATGCCTTCAGGGTAGAGCAGTACATAACAATGCTGGGCCGGCTCCCACTGAAAGCGGTAGCCTGGTGCGAGTACGGGTACGCTTGTGGCAGTAAATACAGGTTCTTGCATTGGGCGACTCTTATTTATTTTGAGTGGTTGCGTAAGCTGAGTGGCTGCGAGAGTAGACAGCTCTGCATCATTGTTAGGCCTGTTATAGTTCCATATGGTAGGGAGGTCGGCCTTCAATATAAGCCATCCACATGGCGTCCAGCATCGTCCAGAGTATATCCAGTTTAAACTGTAAAATATTCAAAGCCCGCTCCTGTTCTGATCGGGTCTTGTAATAATTCAGTGTGATTTCGAGGCCATGCTCTACATCCCGTCGGGCCTCTGTGAGGCGTTTGCGAAAATAGCGGTAACCGCTCTCTTCTATCCAGGGGTAAAGTTCGGGCCAGTTATCCAGGCGGTGTTGGTGAATTTTTGGCGCAAACATTTCTGTGAGTGAAGAGCTGGCGGCTTCCTGCCAAGGTACTCGGCGGGCAAAATTAACATAAGCATCAATGGCAAAACGGACGCCCGGCAAAACATGTTCTTCTGACCATAGTTCTTCGCGAGAGAGGCCAACGGCCTCCCCAAGTTGTAGCCAGGCTTCGATGCCTCCAACATCACCGTCGTGGCCATCGTGATCAAGAATACGTTGGACCCAGTGTTTGCGTATTTCTCGTTCTGGGCAATTTGCCATGATGGCGGCATCCTTAACTGGAATGGCCGTTTGATAATAAAATCGGTTGGCGACCCAACCTTGAACTTGTTTTTTATTCAACTTGCCAGAATGCATAAGT
>DFBC01000139.1 GCA_002367235.1 Cellvibrionales bacterium UBA3090 | reverse complement strand
TACCAATTTCTTTGTGACTTTACTGGCACCGTGGCAAATGCTGGATGCCAAACCTTTATCGTACATGCTCGCAAGGCATGGCTTAATGGGCTAAGCCCAAAGCAAAATAGAGAGATCCCACCGCTCGACTATGAGCGAGTCTACCAACTTAAGCGAGACTTCCCAGAACTGGAAATTATTATCAACGGCGGAATAAAAACACTCGACGACACAATGAGTCACCTGGATCATGTAGACGGTGTGATGATTGGTCGAGAGGCCTACCACAACCCTTACCTGCTAGCTGATGTGGACAGAACCCTATACCATAGTGAAAAAACGCCCCCAAGCCGTTTACAGGTATTGGAGCAGTTTTCGGAATTTGTCGGAAATGAAATCGATTCAGGCATCAAGCTAAGCCATATGACTCGCCACATATTAGGTTTATATCAGGGTGTGCCTGGCGCACGAAAATTCCGACGTTATATCAGTGAACACGCACATCTCCCCAATGCTGGCACCGATGTTCTACATCGAGCACTAGGTTGTATGAGCAACAGGTAATTTAAAGATAGAAGCCATATGAAACCAAGCAAATTAGACCAACTTAGAGAGATGACCGTCGTCGTTGCCGATACCGGCGATATTGAAGCGATACGTCAATATCAACCGATTGATGCGACCACGAACCCCTCGCTGTTATTAAAGGCAGCTCAACTACCCCAGTATCAACCACTTTTAATAGAAAGCATTAACACGGCCAGACAAACAGACAGCGGCAATTTGATATCTGACAGTATGGACGAACTCTCGGTCAGAATCGGCAGAGAAATCTTGCAGGTTGTTCCGGGTAGAGTGTCTACAGAAATAGATGCACGCCTCTCCTTCGATACGGTAGCAACGGTAGAACGTGGCAAGCGACTGGTCGAACGTTATCAACAAGCGGGTATCGACACCGACAGAATATTACTGAAAATAGCCTCGACCTGGGAAGGCATTCGCGCCGCAGAGCAGCTCGAGAAAGACGGCATTCAATGCAATCTAACGTTACTGTTCAGCTTTGAACAAGCCGCAGCAGCCGCTGATGCTGGTGCATTCTTAATCTCCCCTTTTGTTGGTCGCATTCTTGATTGGCACAAGAACAATGGTGGTGCTTCAGAGTATTCACCCCATGAAGACCCCGGCGTAGTCTCTGTTAAAACCATCTACAATTTTTACCGCCAAAGAGACTACGAAACCATCGTAATGGGTGCCAGCTTCCGCAACACTGGGGAAATCGAAGCGCTAGCAGGTTGCGATCGTCTTACCATCAGCCCTCAGCTTCTGGAACAACTCAACAATGACTACGATGAGCTACCCCTCAGCCTGAGCCCCTCGAAAACGGGCGAAGACATAAGCAGCCCCGTTATCGGTGAGTCGGTGTTCCGCTACCAGATGAACTCAAATGCGATGGCCACTGAAAAATTGTCGGAGGGCATTCGTAACTTTGTGGCTGACCAAGTCAAACTTGAGAACATGCTCAAGGAACTAGCGAATTGATTGATCGTATTAAACAGTTTTTCACTGCCGAGATCGCCAGCAAGGCGGGTGCAGACGTTGAGCACCAACAAAGGCTGGCTACTGCCTCCCTAATGGTAGAGATCATGGTGATTGATCGTCAGCTAGACAACACTGAAAGAGACGTCATTCGACGATTACTGGAAAAACAATTTGAATTAAGTAAAGATGAAATTGACCAACTGGTGAAGTTGGCACATCAAGAAGTTGCTGAATCGACCTCGCTCTATCAATTTACCCGGCTAATCAATGATCACTTTGATGAACAAAAAAAAGTGGGACTCATTGAAAACCTGTGGCGAGTTGCCTATGTAGACAATGAACTCGATAAACATGAAGAAGCACTGATCAGGCGAATTGCAGAGCTTATCTATGTCTCACATTCTGATTTTATCCGCACAAAACACATCGCCGGAAACAGTCGAGACTAAGCTAGCCGTTCTCCTCTAAGGTGCGAATTAAATCTATAAACTCCTGTTTATTTCTCTCGCTTAATTCAGACAGGAGCCTGTGAGCTTCTAGAACTCTCTCTCTAGCTTCGTTTTCATCGACAGACGTTACCGGCAATTCTTTAAAATCATCAATGCTTTCTGGTGCACTCTGAACAATATTAAATACATCATCCAGTCCCATAATATCCAGAGTGTGGAATAAGCTCTCATCGGGACAAAAAAGCACCGGCTTAATATGGAAATTGGTATTGCAATAGATGGCGAGCTTTGCCAATAAACCCAGTGTGGTGCTGTCAACTCCATCGGTATCGATCATATCAATGACCACCTCAGAAACATTACCGGAGCTAAATATAGTCTCTATATAGTTATTTAGTGAGGTGCAAAGCGTAACTCGCACGTCACCTACCAGTTTGATTACATTAACACCGTCATGCTCAGAGACCAGTATCTTACCGGATTCCACTCAATACCCCCTACGTAATGTCAAAACAGTTATATCGTCTGGTGCATCCTCGATCTGATTAATACCCAGTCTTTCACAGATCTCGGCAATGGACGTATCAGACTGGGCAATGGTAGTCGAAATAAAGCGCTCTTTTTCTTTCAGTGTATTACCGGGAAGAACTTCAAGAACGCCATCAGAAACAATAACCATCGCAAATTTTTCTGGTAATGCAATCTCTTCCACTTCCCATGAGCAGTCACTGAAAATACCTACAGGCTTACCCTTCCCTGGCAATATTCGCACGTCACCATTCGTCACAAAAACAGGCATGGGCATATGTGCAGCAACGGAGTAACGAAGAAGGTTACGCTCCATGTCAATACAGGCAGAAAATAGCGTCAGATGTTTATCTAACCCGAGCGCCAATACCTGTTTATTAATATGTTCGATAAAGCCCTCTGGAGCCTTGGCCATAGCTTTAAGATCATTGCGGGTAACGTGGCGGCGAAGAATGCTGTTAAGGATGAATTTCAGGAGTACCGTAAGAAAAGCCGAAGAAGCACCATGGCCTGAAACATCGGCCACATACAGCACCATGTACCGATCAAATATAACGTGGTAGCCGACAAAGTCGCCGCTAAGGTAAAGCGATGGTTCAATATGGTGAGCTATTTCATATTGACCGTGAACAAGGGGGGTTGCCGGTAACAAGCTATTCTGAACCTGGCGTCCGGCCATCTGATCCAGCTCTAAAATCCGCAGGCTTTCATGAAGATTACGATTGGCTTGTTCTAATTGTTTTCGGTATTCGCGATTCTGCACCATCAAACTTTTAAAGTTTGATGCACGATCTATCGCTTGGCGAAATCGTTCAGCTGAAAACGGTTTTATCAGGACATCGGATGCGTTGTTGTGAAAAAACCTGGCGACGTCTCTAGGATCGACCTCAGGTAATATGGCCACATAGGCTGTATCGTTATCCTGGGAAAAAAGAGGATTGAACTTTTCCTGCATGAACTCGAGGGGAAGATCGACCACCACCACTTCTGGGCGGTCAATCACAATTTTTTCCAGTGACCTGTCTGGATCGTCAAACTTTGAAACATGCCACTCAGTACCTTCTAAGTGGCCTTCCAACATCCGACAATTTTCTAAACTGTCGGTAACAATAAACAGCTTGCCGTTCTTTTCCATAGGTTATCCGGGATTGAGACCCAATAGACATAGAGGTTTTCTCTATGTCGAGTTTACGTTCTATCCCAACCCGCGATTATGAGTAATTGGCGGTCAATCATTCGCCATATTCACCAAAGTCATCCTCTACGTCGCCATCGTTCAGCAAATATTCACGACGCTGTAGATAAACATCCCGAATAAAGCTGTACTTATCACCTTTGATCAGCTCTTCAGCTTTCAGTAAATCAGCACGAGTAGAGACCACATCTACACCATAAATGGTATTGCGGGTTGGAATGTCATCAATTTCGTTCACGGGGTTAACCAAGTGATCCACAAATCTGGCTGGAGCATCACGAAGTGTAGATGGGCCCAGCAAAGGCAGAACTACATAGGGGCCATCATTTACCCCCCAAACACCCAACGTCTGCCCGAAGTCTTCGCCATCGCTCTTAGGCATTCCGAAATCTTTAGCTACATCAAAGAATCCAACCAGACCAACGGTCGTATTGACGAGAAAACGACCCGTATCATTACCGGCTTGGCTGAATTTTCCCTGGAGCACATCATTCAGCACATTCACGATTTCACCCAAATTGGAGAACATTCTGCTAATGCCATCTTCAACAGGGTCTGGCGTAACAGCACGGTAGCCTTTAGCTACGGGCTTTAGCGCATAGGTATCCAAAGTATCGTTAAAAACAAACACCTTGCGGTTAAAACCTTCCCATGGATCTTGAGCATTCTCCGTTGAGTCTGCAAAGGCTTGACCTGACATCAATGCGCCAGCCAGCAACAACATGGTCCACTTCATTGGGTTACTCCCTCATTAAGTCTCTAATTATAGCTTTTATGGTTATAGGTATCGTTACTACAAGTTTGCGTGATTCTACACGTTCCTGTTTTTTAGGTATAGCGCCAGATCAGCAGGAATCCGACCCACTGTACATAGATTAAGCAATATCCGTGAATTTAGTGGTTCATATGTTGCCTTTAGAGCAATAACCTAAAAAGTATTTCGTCATAAAACTGACATATAGATAGCAGAGAATGCGCACATGGTTCTGATGGGACGGCCCATATTGAGCCTTTATAACAGCCACCCCACGGCTAATAACTTACTCACAACCCCACATATAAGGATTGGAGTTAATAATGAAACGTACCGCACTTTGCTTAGCTATTACTGCATTATCCGCCAGCCCTGCTGTGTTCGCAGACACAGATCAGGCTACCCTTAACGAATTAAGAAGTCAGATCGCTGCGTTGACCGAGCGTCTGAATGAAATGGAAGTAAAAACAGACAACACAGCTACAGCTGTAGCTACCAAGTCTGCCGCTTCATGGGCAGAAAAAATCAAGTGGAGCGGAGATGTCCGTTATCGCTATGAAGAAATGGATAACGATGCCAAAAATGATGATCGTCGCCGCAACCGCATTCGCGCTCGTATCGGCCTGACAGCACAGGTTACTGACGATATTAAAGCCGGTGTTGCCCTGGCAAGTGGTAGCGATGACCCTGTTTCCAGCAACCAAACATTTGGTAGCGCCGGTTCTTCCAAAGGCATTAATCTGGATATGGCCTATATCGACTGGAAATTTGCCGAAGATACTCACTTGGTTGCCGGTAAAACCAAAAACCCATTTTATCAGCCTGCCAAAGACGGTCTGGTTTGGGATGGTGATTACCGTCCAGAGGGCGGACATATCGCCTACGATAATGGGACTATCTGGGCTATTGGCTCCTACCACTTCCTGAACAGCGAACAGAAACCAAACAGCAAGGGGTCATCCGGCAACAGCAAAGATGACACATCCATGTTTGGTGCACAGCTGGGTTACCGTGGAGAACTGACTGACAACCTGAATATTATTACTGGTGCCAGTTACTACCACATTCCAACAGAAGGTCTCGACCCGATTCTCGGTGCCGGTGAGAATTTTGGAAACAGTCTCGATATAAGTGGCAAGCACTTGTACGACTACGATATGGCGCAGGTGTTTGTTGAGCTTAATACCAAATTGGCTGGTCTACCCGCCACATTCTTTGCTGACTATGTCACCAATACTGACAGCGATGCAGATGAAGACCGCGGCTACACCATTGGCGCCTCACTGGGTAAAGTGAAAAATGCCTGGGATTGGCAAGTGGGCTATATGTATGAAGACCTGGAAGCAGATGCAGTATACGGTACGCTTTCAGACTCTGACTTCGGCGGTGGCGGTACCGATGTTAAAGGTCACAAATTCAAATTTGGCCTGGGCATCAGCAAAAATACCCAAATTGGTCTGACCTACTTTAACAATGAGTACGGTGACTTTACCGAAGGTAATGAGATCGATTACGACCGCATTCAAATCGATTTGAAAACCAAGTTCAAATAAGAACCGACGCTAGCAATACCTAAAAAACGGCCCTTCTGGGCCGTTTTTTTATGTCTTTAGAATACGCCGTTAAATCAATATATCGAGTGAATATAATTGGGAGAGAATTCCGGCTCCATTACTGATGACTGATTCAGGATTGTCGTGCTGAAGTTGATTGGCGATTTGTTTCAGTGCCTCACGCCCCGTCATTGCCTCACCTTCAAGCAACTGTAATAACTGAATGGTAACTGCATTGGCTTCCAGAAATTTCACTTCTTGATGACGGTTGCGGTATACCACCAGAAATGTAGGTTGAGCTGGCGGGTGTTCGGGCTGAAACTGCTCTCCTATCCTGTGTACCGGATATTGGTAAGACAATTTCCAGGCTAGCGGTGAAACAATTGGCACGGAATCAAGCACGTCATCGACAACCCTTTGGTTCTCGGGGAAGTCTTCCGGCAGTACATCCATGGCTAATTCAACCCATTCATAATGGGCCAACTCCAACATAAACGGATGATCCGCAGTGTTAGTCTCACGCTCCTCCTGCAAGTAACGCAGAAACTCCTGGCTTATTTCAAGAAAGTAAGGTGTATGACTGCGATGCCGACTGACAAAATCTCTGACCATCTGATGCCAGTGTGAATCGTCAGTAATACTTCGAAGAATGGGGAATCCGGTACTCAGAAACGACTCGATATTGTTGTAAATAAGGTCTCTGTAGATATTCATCCTGCGATCTTCAATATCTATCGGTGCAGGATAGACCGATGGATCACGAAGGTGGGCGGCGAATTCAAGTTGGCTTTGTTGGAAACTTTTAGCTGACACATCAAGCTCCAATCGCATTATTGGCTGTCACAAATGAATACTCGGCTTGAACAGTTTTAATTTGTGCAACCTCAGCTAATAACTCGTCTACCGGAGGAAGATTAAAGTCCCTCTCAAGCAAGGTAGGCATAACGCCAAATAGCGCATACGCCTTACCGAGCAGAGCCCAAACTGGGTCAATAATGTCAGCTCCATGGGTATCTACTAATAGATCTTCAGCTTCGACATAGTGGCCAGCCATGTGTACGTAAGCGACACGATGCCCCGGCAACTGTTGTAGAAATTGTTCAGCATCGTATCGGTGATTGACGCTGTTCACATAAATATTATTGATATCCAATAAAAAGTCGCAGTCTGACTCCTTTAACACCGCATTGATAAAATCGATTTCAGCCATTTCCTGTTGAGGTGCTGCGTAGTAAGAAACATTTTCTATGGCAATTCGTTGCCCCAAAAAATCCTGAACCTGCCGAATGCGATCAGCCGTGTAATGAACCGCTTCTTCGGTAAAAGGTATTGGCATCAAATCATAGAGATGCCCCGAATCACTGCAATAACTCAAATGCTCTGAGTAACAGCGGATTTGATGCTCCGTTATAAACTGCTTTATTTGAGCCAACAAATCAAAATCTAACGGTGCTGGAGAACCAATCGATAACGACAAGCCATGACAGAGAAATGGAAACCGCTCGGTGTACTGACGAAACTGCTTGCCAAAACGTCCACCTACATTGATCCAGTTTTCAGGAGCCACTTCCATGAAATCCACTTGCTCCGTGGACACAGAAGACAACGGGCCCATTAGGGCCCGCCTCAACCCCATTCCCGCGCCATGCACAGGGAATTGGTTGTTATCCATGGGGAACCTCAAAAATGTGTATTAGCCTTTTCCACCACAGCTACCTTCTTTAGAAGACTTACCCTCTCCACAACTTCCCTCTTTAGAAGATTTGGCTTTATTTTCGCCACATTTACCCTCACCACATTTTCCTTCCTTCGCGGCTTTCTTGTTTTCGCCACATTTCCCTTCATTCGCGGCTTTCTTGTTTTCGCCACATTTGCCTTCATTTGCGGCTTTCTTGTTTTCACCACATTTACCTTCGCCGCACTTGCCTTCGCCGTGAGAATCAGCCAGGTTATAACCTGAGCTCAGTTCATTGGCCTGAAAGGGGTTTTCCGCAGCAGAAGCCATCGGCGAAATTGCAACGGATGCCATAAATGCAGCACCAACTGCTGCCGCCAGTGGTTTGAGGTTATGCTTTGACATAATTAATCTCCATAAATAATAGTTTTATATATTGTTGATTCGTCCATCCAGACGAAGGTGAATACTATGACCGAGCGTTACAAATTAAGTTTCAGCCAAGAATAAATTTCAAAAACTAATTGTAAACATCATGCAATGAATCTCGTCATAACCCTGGCAATCCCAACTTAAGTTCCTGCCAATGAGCCTCAATGCGTTTATCTGAAATTGGAAACACTGTCTTTAATTGCTGGGCAAATAAGGATACACGGTACTCTTGTAACATAAACCGGTGCAGCCAAATTTCAGACCGTTGCTCTGCAGAAAATTCATCCCAATGAGGATCGTAGTGAGCCAGTCTCTTCTGCAGTTTTTCCAGAACCAGAACCAACTCTCGATCTTTCTGCGGTTGAGAAGGTAATTTGTCCAGCCTCATTAAAATCGCTTTTAAATATCGCTGATACTGCAGTAACCATTGCAAAGGAACGAGAGAAAGAAAGCTATCTTTAAAAAGTAAACCTAGCTGGTGATTGATATCGCTCACCGCATGAACAGCTGATATCCCCTGTTTTTTTATCGATTTACGGATCTCAGCAAGCTGGGGCAACCAAGTAGTCAACAACTGCTCCAATTCATTGGCACGGGCTACAATCTGGCCCTTCCCCTCCACCAGCGAAGCCTCGAAAGCTACCTGTGAACGAGGTATCGACTTACCCTCGAGTAGCGCTTGAAAATACGCTGCTTTGGTGATGCTTTCTATTAGCAAGTCTTTACCCGGGAGCCCCGCCGCCTTTAACTGAAGATCCTTGCCTTTTAACAATTGTTTACGAAGATATTTAGCCGGTTCCGGCAACACCAACTGATACAGTCTCACCAATCCATCAACCGTTTGATTAGCCGCCACCGTTGGACTGTCCAGCAACTTCAAATCAACGCGTTGATTATTTAGAACCAAGGCGGGATAGGTACGGATAGTTAAACCATGCTGTTCAATCGAAAAGACTTCGGGTAGCTCACCAAAATCCCAGCCAACTACGTTCTCTCGCTCAATTGTATTATCAACAGATTGGTTTACGGTCTTCGTGACCTGGCCCCGGTACTGGGCTTTTAATGCCGGCAAGTCCCGACTCATACTCAGTACCTGGTTATTCTCATCAACCAGTTTAATGTTCAACTTATAGATATCATCTACGTCGACCTGCTGCCAGTGTTCAGGTGTGATATCGATATTTGCGTGCCGTTTCAACTGATGCCCAAGCACTTCAGTCAGCGGCATATCGCAGGGCTTTAACGAGGGCATCGCTTTATCGACAAAGGTGGGCACAGGAACAAAATGTCGCCTGAGCGATTTAGGCAGCCCCTTAACCAAAGCGATACATTTATCTCGCAACATCCCGGGAACCAACCAATCAAAACGATGGGCAGGCACCTGATGAATAATGCTGACGGGTACCGTGACACTTACCCCGTCCTCAGGGTGACCGGGCTCGAAATGATAACTTAGCGGGTAGTGGATACCCTGCCATTCAAGGTGATCGGGAAACTGAGCTTCTGTACCTTCGTTTAATTGGCGCTGTGCCAACTGCTCGCTAGACATATACAAGAGTCGCGGCTGACTTTTTTCTGCCCCCTTACGCCAATGCTCAAAGCCTGCCAGATTAATAATATCCGACGGAATAATCTCGCTATAAAACTCAAATAATGCCTGATCATCAACCAGAATATCTCTACGGCGAATCCGCGACTCGATATCTTCTAAGCTCTGCTGAAGATCTCTATTATGTTTGAAAAAGTGTCCCTTCCCCTTGTACTCCCCTTCCACCAATGCTGCTCGAATAAAAATTTCTCGACATAATTTGGGGTCTATTGTGCCGTAGGAACAACGACGTTTTTCAACGATCGGCAGGCCATAGAGCGTCTGTTTCTCATAGGCCATGACCTGACCATTCCGGGCGCTATAGTGAGGTTCGCTATAATTCTTTTTTACCAAATGCGCGGCTAACCGGGTTAGCCATTCGGGGTCAATAGCTGCATTATGGTGACCAAACAGCCGGGAGGTCTCTATCATTTCGGCAGACATCACCCATTTAGGTGGTTTTTTCTGTATGCCCGAGCCTGGAAACAAATGAAATTTTCGATTTCGAGCGCCCAAATACTCTCTATTTTCATGGCGAAAGCCAATGTGCCCCAAAAGTCCAGTTAGCAGTGCAGCGTGAATGGATTGGTAGCTGGCTGGCTGATGGTTTTCTTTTAGTTTTAATTCCCGGCAAGCGGTATGCAGTTGGTGGTGCAAGTCTCGCCACTCTCGCATCCGTAGAGGCGACACAAATTGCCGACGACAATACTTATCAAATTGATTACGACTTAATTCCTGACGCTGCTCTTCGAAGTGTTGCCACATATTCAGCAATGCAACGAAATCAGATTCCTTATCCTGCCACTGACGGTGTTTTTCATCGGCTGCTTGTTGTTTGTCAGCTGGGCGTTCCCTTGGATCCTGAACACTCAGAGCAGAAACGATCACCATGACTTCTTGCAACGCACCTTCCTTGGCTGCAGCCAAGAGCATTCTACCCATTCGAGGGTCGACAGGAAGCCGTGATTGCTGCCGCCCAATGGTGGTTAATTCACCACGGGCATTTACCGCCTGCAATTCTTTTAAAAGATTAAAGCCATCATTAATTAACCGGTTATCCGGTGCATCCACAAACGAGAAATGGCGAATATCCCCAATGCGCAGATACAACATCTTTAAAATAACGGAAGCCAGGTTAGTTCGAATAATTTCCGGGTCCGTGAACTCTGCACGGCTATTAAAGTCATCCTCACTGTATAGGCGAAAACAAACGCCCTCGCTGATCCGGCCACAACGCCCCATTCGCTGATTGGCGCTCGCTTGTGAAATAGCTTCGATCGGTAACCGCTGTACTTTCGTTCGATAACTGTAGCGGCTGATACGAGCCGTCCCCGGGTCGATTACATAGCGAATACCTGGAACAGTTAACGAAGTTTCAGCCACATTAGTCGCAAGCACGACTCTAATGCCCTTATGGGGTTTAAACACTTTGGTTTGTTCTGCAAGGCTTAGCCGTGCGTAGAGAGGAACCACTTCTAGATGAGGCAGTTGTGCCTTGCGAAGTACATTGGCTGTTTCTCGTATCTCTCTCTCACCACTGTGAAATACCAAAATATCGCCGCGTTTCGGCAAGCTAAGAATATGTTCAACCGTCTCCAGAACTGACTGGCTGAGATCCCGGTCTTCCTCCAACGGATGATATTCGACATCAACGGGATAGGTTCGTCCAGAAACCTCGATGACTGGCGCATCATTAAAATGCTTTGAAAATCTTTCAACATCGATGGTTGCAGAAGTAATAATCAGCTTAAGATCTGGCCGTTTAGGCAGGATATTCTTTAAGTAGCCTAAAAGAAAATCAATATTAAGGCTGCGCTCATGGGCCTCATCAATAATTAGGGTGTCGTATTTATTCAGATAACGGTCATGTTGAATTTCAGCCAGTAAAATACCATCTGTCATTAATTTAACCAGCGTGTTTTCACTACTGGTTTCATTAAATCGAACCTGATAACCCACCGTGTTTCCTAGGGGCTGATTCAGCTCCTCGGCAATACGATTAGCAACGGTTCTTGCAGCGATACGTCTCGGCTGGGTATGCCCAATCATACCCGTCACACCCCGCCCTAGCGTTAAGCAGATTTTAGGCAGTTGCGTGGTTTTCCCCGACCCGGTCTCTCCCGCAACAACCACTACTTGATGATTGGCAATCGCTTCCCTAATTTCTTCGCGGCGCTCTGCAATCGGGAGGTTTTCTGGAAATTGAATAACTGGCACACTTTCACGACGCGCGACGACCTTTTGATATGAGATTTCCAGTTTGTCGGTAAACGCTTTCAAGTCCTGATCAAAGGGTTTTTGCTCTCTGGCTCGACGACTGATTTTATTCAGTTGCTGGTGAAGTCGATAATGATCCGCACTAAGGCACTGGGCAATTTTATCTCGCCACTGATTAATTTCATTTTCCATGGATTAGCTGTCACGCAACTCCCGACGCAACACCTTGCCTACATTCGAAAGGGGCAGTTCATCTCTAAACTCAATGTATTTTGGCCATTTATACCGTGCCAACTTATCGCGGCAAAAGGCACGTACATCTTCTTCGGTCAAACTGGGGTTGGTACTCACAACAAATAATTTAACGGCTTCGCCAGAGTGCTCATCCGCTACACCTATAACCGCGCTGTAGGTAATGTCCGGGTGGTGTGAGATCACACTTTCAATCTCATTGGGATACACATTAAAACCGGAAACAATAACCAAATCTTTTTGGCGGTCGTGGATAAAAAGAAAGCCATCACTATCTACTGAACCTACATCACCAGTTTTCAACCAGCCATCGTCAGTAATGGTTTTTGCTGTCTCTTCAGGAAAGTTAAGGTAGCCTTGCATCACTTGTGGCCCCCGGACCCAAATTTCACCATGCTCATCAACAGCAAGCGGCTGGCCATTTTCATCAACAATCCGCAGCTCGGTATTGGGTACAGCAATTCCAACCGAACCCGGCTTCTGCGCGCCAGGAGGACTAAATGAAACGACGGGGGAAGCCTCGGTGAGGCCATAGGCATTGCAAATCTCACAACCCGTCACTTTTTTCCAGTATCCCGCGGTAGCCTCGGCCAAAGCAGAACCACCAGAGAGCGTGATTTTCAAAGGTGAAAAATCCACTTTATCGAAATCTTTATGTTCTATTAATGCCACAAATAAGGTGTTTAAACCGGAAAAAATCGTTCCGGGCCACTTCCTAAGCAATTTAACAAAGCCATTAATATCCCGCGGGTTTGGAATTAATAATGTGTGTGCCCCCATATAAACGCCCGTGGTCACTGACAGGGCAAAGGCATAAATATGATAAAGCGGCAAGGGCGAAACTATCCGTTCGCTCCCTGCTTTTGCCGAGGCTAAGTGCAACATCTCCCACCCCTGACGGGTAACACTAACCATATTGCTATGACTGATAATGGCTGGCTTGGATACCCCTGTCGTACCACCCGTATATTGTAATAACGCCATATCTTCCGGGGCTAACGTTGCAGGTATAAGCTGTTGCGGGTCAGTCGCCAATGCGGTGCGCAGTGAAATGGCGGAACCATAAGGTACTGCTTTCCCCAACAGTTTGAGGAGGACAGACATCAGCGTACGCTTAACCGGAGAGTGCAGGTCGAATGGCGAGGTAACAAAAATATATTCAAGTGAGGTTTTCGCCCGCACCGCTTCGACCACCGGCAAAAACTTATCAAACACCACAACAGCTTTTACATTGGCATGATTAAATTGATACTCAAGCTCCACCTCGGTATAAAGCGGGTTGATATTCACCGCAACGAGACCGGCCTTAAAAGCGCCGTAGGCAACAACAAGATACTGGGCCAGACTTGGCATTTGTATTGCCATTCGATCGCCAGGTTTTAGATTGGTAGCTTGTTGAATGTAAGCCGCATAGGCCGAAGACAATTGATCCAGCTCTGCGTAAGTAAGGGTATTACCCAATGAAGTCACCGCGGGCTGGTCTGGGTAGAGCCTGACCGCCTGCTGTAACACATCCACAAGCGTGCTCACTTCCGATGGCTCCAACGTTTCTGAAACAGCATAGGTTTTCTTGGCCTTTCGCACCGCTTCATCTACAGACATCACTGTCTCTTCTAACGCCATAATGACAATTCCCGACCACTTATACAGTATTTCTCATGCTATCGGAGTGATTGCTTGTAACGCAACCACTGTGTAGGTGAATCTACACCTATTGGGTAATAATCTTCAGGGCTGTAAGAATCGTTAATTTACTGTTCTACTATGGAAAGCAAAGTAAAGCGCTACAACTCAAAAATAAAAGAAAAGTGACTCGTTGTATGCCGTCATACCAGCACGACCAATTTCTAGGCCACCCAAAAGGTCTGTATATCTGCTTTGCCACAGAAATGTGGGAGCGGTTTTCCTTCTATGGCATGAAGTATTTACTGCTGCTGTATCTTACAAAGTACCACTTATTCACCGATGCAATGGGGCTTGACGTCCTGGGTAGCTATGCAGCGCTTGTCTATTCTACGCCGGTAATAGGCGGTCTTCTGGCCGATCGCTATTTAGGCATGCGAAAAGCCGTCATTTTTGGCGGCTGTCTATTAACACTGGGCCACCTCGGCATGGCCTTTGAGGGTACCCCGGCTCAATACCTTCAGGGGAATATAACGCGCGATGAACGCAGCCTTCAGGTTTTTTACTTTTCCATCTCTCTCATTATTGTTGGGGTTGGTTTTCTAAAACCCAATATCTCAACCATTGTAGGAAAGCTCTACGAAGCTAATGATCCGCGTCGCGACAGCGGATTCACCATTTTTTATATGGGCATCAATATCGGCGCCTTTGTAGCAACTTTACTCTGTGGTTATCTAGGTGAGACATGGGGTTGGCGGTACGGTTTTGGTGCAGCTGGAATCGGCATGATAATTGGGCTGATCATTTTTCTGTTCGGACAGCGTTATTTACAAGGGGCAGCAGAACCCCATAATCCGCTACGGTTGAAGGAAAGCATACTGCCGGGATTAAACAGAGAGTGGTTAATCTATATTTGCGGCGTGTTGTCACTATTCGGGTTCTGGCAACTGGTTCAGGCCTCCCACATCGTAGAGTACTCACTAAATGGACTCGCGGTTATTGTCGCCATCGGTCTCATCTGGTTTATTCTGGCTCGCTGTAATTCAGTGGAACGTGGTCGAATGTTTGTTCTCATCGCCCTGACCTTTTCCACCGTGGTATTTTGGGCTCTGTTTGAACAAACAGCCGCATCAATGACCCTATATGCAGACCGTGTAGTAGACCGACAACTATTCGGTATTGAAATCAACGCCTCGCAATTTGGTGCGCTAAACCCACTCTTTATTATGCTGCTTGCGCCTGTATTTGCGGTACTTTGGACTGCATTGGCTAAACGCAAGCTCGAACCCTCAACGCCAGTGAAGTTTTCTATGGGAATATTTCAAGCTGG
>DFBC01000142.1:5220-6371 GCA_002367235.1 Cellvibrionales bacterium UBA3090 | reverse complement strand
GTGTAGTCAGAGACTTCTCTCACTTGGATGCCGTTGTCATTGAGTAGGCGGTGAGTGCCTCCGGTAGAGAGAAGTTCTACACCCTGGGCGCTCAGTGCTCGGGCAAATTCAACAATACCAGTTTTGTCAGATACGCTGATCAGGGCGCGGGAAACTTTACGCAGGTTGCTCATGGTGTCCTCGTTAATAGTTTTTTGGCTTGGAGTTTTAAAGTAAGTCGTATTGTTTTAGCTTCTTGCGCAATGTGCCTCTGTTGAGTCCAAGCATTTGCGCGGTTTTACTTTGGTTGTTGCGGGTATAGCTTAGTACCGCTTCCAATAAGGGGGCTTCGACTTCGCTAAGTACCAGCTGGTAGAGGTCGTTAGCCGGTTGGCCGTCCAAATGGAGAAAATATTGTTGCAGGGCATTCTCGACACACAGCCGTAGTGATTCGTGCTGGTGAGTTGCCGAAGCTGGTTCGGCGTCCGTCTCTGCCTGTATGGTAAAAGTGTCAATGGCGCTCATGCGGCTTCGTCCCAATTATTATTCGGCGCTGTCAAAAAATCGTGCAGGCCTTGTATTTGTTGATAAGGGTTTTCTAGTTGGTTGAAATATTTTCGAAATTCATCGCCGTTTGGCAGGGTGTCAACGTACCAGCCCACATGCTTTCGGGCAATTCGAATTCCAAGAAATTCACCATAATATTGATGGATGGCTCTAATATGGTGACTGACAGTGGTGATAAGTTCTTCCCTGGATGGCGTTGGGGGCAGTGTCCCGTGTTCAAGGTAGTGGTTTATTTCACGAAAGATCCAGGGGTTTCCCTGTGCGCCACGGCCAATCATGACGGCGGTTGCACCGGTGTAATCTAGAATGTCTTTGGCTTGCTGTGGCGTGGTGATGTCGCCGTTGGCAAACACGGGCATGTTGGTAGTTTCCACAACAGCGGCAATGGTGTCGTATTCTGCATGGCCGTTAAACCGGCAGGCCCGGGTGCGCCCGTGCACGGCCAGGGCACTAATGCCGCAGTCTTCCGCTATCCGGGCAATGGTTGTCGCATTTCGATTCTGGTTATCCCACCCGGTACGAATTTTCAGGGTGACGGGGGTGTCTACGGCTGTCACCACCGCGTTGAGGATGTCTTTTACCAGGGGTTCATCCTGCAGCAAGGC
>DFBC01000142.1:4220-5156 GCA_002367235.1 Cellvibrionales bacterium UBA3090 | reverse complement strand
TCAATAATTTCTGCACCGAGAGCAACATTCCTTGAGGCCGCCTCGGCCATCATTGAGGGAACACTGCCGGCAATTTGAACTGATCGAGGGGATGCCTCATCGCGGTGTACGAGTCTTTGCTGGCTTTTGCGACTCTTCCAGAGTCGGCTGTCTGCGGTGATCATTTCTGATACGGCTAGTCCAGCACCAAGTTGGCGGCAGAGTTGGCGGAAAGGCAAATCAGTGACGCCAGCCATCGGGGCCAGAATCGTCTGGTTTTTCAGCACATGGTTGCCTATTGTTACCAAGTTGTAATGCCTCAATTACCAGCTAGTAAACACGAAAGGGGCGTTATGATACTCGTAGTTGGCTTTGTGAAAAAGATTATTCAGAGATGAACATTGAATAGTTTACCGCGTTTGGACCCGGATCAATAAGTTCAAGAGTAAGTCTTATAGGCTGGCCCGTTGGCATGTTAATTGTTGGTGAGAAGTCACCCCTTAAGTATTCGTTGGGTTTAAATTGGCGGTGGGCGACTGTGGCACCTTGTAGATCTTCGAAGCTGAGCGACAGTGTCGGGAATGGTTGGTCGAAGCTTGCCTCATTGATAATCACAGCATCTACGATCAGTGCCCCCGGAGATTTGGGGTGGCTGTGAACAAATAACTGGCTGCTGCGAATTTTTGTGGTGTCTTCCAAAACGGGAAGATGGCAGGTGGTGATATTGCAAAAAAAGCTAAGCCAGGGGCGGTAGGCTTGGTTGGTGCCAAGAATATCTGCGTGAAAATGTAGGTACTGGGCAGCTATTGCGGCGAGAGCCAGTGCCGAGAGTAGGGACCAGACAGTCTTTTTGGGGCGGCTGGGTTGGGTTAATTCGGCTTGTGTGAAGAGAAACTCTGGCGCTTCGGTTGGTGGGGCCGGTGTTAGTACATTGGTTTCGGTTTCGGTTTCGGTTTC
>DFBC01000142.1:1785-4134 GCA_002367235.1 Cellvibrionales bacterium UBA3090 | reverse complement strand
TCGGTTTCGGTTTCGGTTTCGGTTGGTGGCAGTTCGCCAGTAATTTGATCATTTTCGCGGCAGGTTTCGATGCTCGGTTGTTCTAGGGCGGGGGCTTCGTGCAAGGAAATGTCGGTGCCAACCAGTTCTTGAGCCATTTCGAGCGGATGGTCTGATTCTTGAGCGTCGAGCACGCTGATATCCATGTCGTCGTGTATGAGCAAGTCATCGCTATCAATAGCGGCGTCTGTTTTCTGCGGATCTTCTATTTTGTGAGATCGGGCGTCAAAAATGAGGTGGCAGGAACCACACCTTACTTGGCCGTCGGCAGCTTCAAGTTGTGCTGGCTTTGCATGAAATGTAACTGAGCAGGCGGGACAGCGGGTAATAATTTCAGTCATGATATGCGAACAGAACCGTTACCTAACTTCAGTCATTCTACTGGGATGTGCTAGCGCTTGACAGCAGTTAGTCGTACCCACTGTTCATCGCTGACTGGAGGGTCGAAGTCAAACCAGGGGCGGTAGCTCTCCATGACCTCTTCAGCCTGACTTTCAATGATTCCTGAAAGGCAGAGGTGTCCGCCAGGTTTTGTGAGCGAGGCTAACTTTGGGGCCAGCGCAACTAATGGGCCTGCTAAGATGTTGGCGATGACTAGATCGGTCGGTGTTTCTGGGGCGTTGTTAGGCAGGTACACCGGTGTCTGGTCGGGCTGTAACCCGTTGCGTTCGGCGTTGTCGGCGGTGGCTTTAAGGGCCTGGGGGTCGATATCGACACAAATGGTAGATTTGGCGCCGAGCAGTAATGAGGCAATGGCCAGAATCCCAGAGCCGCAGCCGTAGTCGGTGACGGTTTTGCCGGTGAGAGGCAGTTTGTCTAACCACTGTAGGCAAAGAAAGGTCGTCGGATGGGTTCCCGTGCCGAAGGCGAGCCCTGGGTCGAGTAGCAGGTTGACGCTTTCTGGTTGGGGTGGTGCTAGCCAGCTGGGGCATATCCAAAGTCGTTCGCCACACTGGATAGGTTGGTAGTGTTTCATCCACTCCCGCTCCCAATCCTTATCTTCCAGTATCTCCCAGCTATGGTCTGGCAGTGATTGCCCCAGAGAGTTTTTCAAAATTTGGGTTGTGGCGGCGGTGTCAGTTTCGGCATCAAACAATCCTGTGATGCGAGTTTCCCCCCACAAGGGAGTTTCGCCCAGCGCGGGCTCTAGAATAGGTTCGTCGGCATTGTCCTCGAAGGTGACAGAGACGGCACCCGCTTCCAGTAAGGTGTTTTCAATGTCTTCGGCGTGTGATTTAGAGCTGCTTATTCTGAGTTGAAGCCAGGGCATTTTTTTTCCTATTGGTAAAAAGCCCCGGTATGCGGGGCTTTTTTGTGCTGTCCAGTCTAAGCATTTTGGGGCGACTTGATTAAATGCCCAATTTCTTTTCCAGATAGTGAATGTTGACACAACCCTTCTTAAACCCGCTGTCAGAGACGAGATCTCTTTGTAGTGCGGTGTTGGTCTTGATGCCCTCAATGTGCAGCTCGTCCAGGGCGTGGGCCATGCGTGACAGGGCCGCGGGACGATTTATGCCATAGGTGATGATTTTTCCTATCAGCGAGTCGTAGTAGGGCGGTACGGTGTAGCCAGCATAAATATGTGAGTCCACTCGCACGCCATTGCCACCAGGGGCATGGTAGGCCGTGATTGTGCCCGGGCTGGGCATAAAGGTTTGTGGATCCTCTGCATTGATGCGGCACTCAAAAGCATGTCCGCGGAAAGTAATATCCTCTTGGCGAAAGCTGAGTTTTTCTCCGCTGGCGATTAACAACTGTTCTTTAACGATGTCGACACCAGTGATCATCTCGGTGACGGGATGCTCCACCTGTACGCGGGTATTCATCTCGATAAAGAAGAATTCGCCATTTTCGTAGAGAAACTCGAACGTGCCAGCACCTCGATAGCCTATTTCAATGCAGGCATTAACGCAGGCTTGAAGTACGTCATTGCGGATGTCGTCGGGAATTCCAGGTGCGGGAGCTTCCTCAAGTACTTTTTGGTGGCGGCGTTGGAGAGAGCAGTCTCTATCGCCTAGATGAATGGCATTGCCTTGCCCATCGGCAAGAACCTGTACTTCAACATGACGTGGGTTCTCGAGGAACTTCTCCATGTAGACNNGTGCCGTCACCAAACGCCGCTTGTGCCTCGGCTTTGGTGACCTGAATAGCATTGATGAGCTCGTCTTCGCTGCGAACCACGCGCATACCGCGGCCACCGCCGCCGGCTGCTGCTTTGATAATGACGGGGTAACCTACCTCCAGCCCAATTCTTTTGCTGCGTTCGGCGTCATCGGTTAGCGGGCCATTTGAGCCGGGCACCGTAGGTAC
>DFBC01000142.1:0-1766 GCA_002367235.1 Cellvibrionales bacterium UBA3090 | reverse complement strand
CCTGATTTTATCATGGCGTCGATGGCGGCTACTTTGTCGCCCATTATTCGAATCACATCAGCGGTGGGTCCAATAAAGGTAAAGCCAGATTTTTCTACCTGCTCGGCAAAGTCTGCATTTTCCGCAAGGAATCCATAGCCGGGATGAACTGCCTGGGCGTTAGAGATTTCCATGGCGCTAATGATGGCGGGTACGTTGAGGTAACTTTGTGTCGATGGATTGGGCCCAATACAGATGGTCTCATCTGCGAGTAAGACATGTTTCAAGTTGGCGTCGGCTTTAGAGTGGGCCGCCACGGTTTTAATACCTAGTTCCTTGCAGGCACGCAGAATCCGCAAGGCAATTTCGCCGCGGTTGGCAATAAGCACTTTTTCCAGCATAGCTGTTGCTCCTGTCTTCTGCGGTTTAAATGATGGTGATCATCGGTTGGTCAAATTCAACCGGTTCCGCATCTGCTACCAAAATGGCGCCAATGGTGCCTGATTTGTCGGCCTCGATTTGGTTCATCATCTTCATGGCTTCAACAATACAGAGTACATCGCCAGCGTTGACGTGCTGACCTTCCTCTACAAAGGCCTTGGCCCCTGGTGCAGATGAACGGTAGAACGTGCCAACCATGGGCGATTTGACCGCATGAACATTGGGTTCGGCGGACGCTGGTGCGTCAGTAGTTGGTTGTATTGCTACCGCTGGTGCTGCGGCAGCTGGCGCTGGAGCCATCATCGGTGCTGCCGTAACGACAGTGCTGCCGCGACTAATGCGTACAGACTCTTCGCCCTCTTTGATTTCCAGTTCATTAATGTCTGATTCTTCGATCAGTTCGATCAGTTTTTTAATCTTGCGAATATCCATCTGTGGGTGCTCCAAATGGTGAAAAGTATTGTTAGGGGTCAAGCTGGTCCAATGCTGCCAGCAGTGCCAGTTCATAGCTCAGTTTGCCAAAGCCGCATATCACGCCGCTGGAGACATCTGAAAAATAAGAGTGGTGTCTGAACGCCTCTCTTGCATGAACGTTAGATAAATGAACTTCTATAAAGGGAATGTCCACGGCCAGCAGTGCATCGCGTAGTGCAATACTGGTATGGGTAAAGGCTGCGGGGTTGATGATGATGAAGTTTACCCCCTCCTTTTTCGCATCGTGAATGCGATCCACCAGCTCGTATTCCGCATTGCTTTGCAGTGCGAGCAGGTGGTGACCCTTTTTGACGCATATATCCGTTAAGTTTTGATTAATGCTGTCGAGGTTTTCGCTGCCATAGACATCGGGCTCTCGAGAGCCAAGTAAATTCAGGTTGGGGCCGTGTAGTACCAGAATGGTCGCCATAGTCTCCCTGCCAGATTTAAGTGATGTTTAAGTGTCAGGCCTTCAGAGTGGCCGATAAAAGGAGTCTGCATTAAAAATATAACGCTGTCCAATTTTTTATGTTTTTTGGATTTTTGGCGCCATTCGCTGCAAGTTTAGGTGGAAATTATGATTTTTCGTATCGCTGCTTGGGTCTGCTTGTCGGGGTTTCCGCGTTTTTTTGCGGGGTTTTGCCGAGGATGGCAGCACAATACTTGGAATATTTGAGAATTTGTTAAATATTGGTGTTAAATGCGGCGTTCTTTAGTTGATTGTCGTAGAAATAGCATTTAGGACAATATTTTCCGTTAAAAGCTGAGGCAGAATTTGTGGATTGCCTGTTCCTTTGGGGTAAAACAGGTAAAGGGGTACGCCACTCCGGTGGTGCTGATTCAGCAGTCGGGTAATTTCAGGATTGTAATTG
>DFBC01000088.1:4671-5225 GCA_002367235.1 Cellvibrionales bacterium UBA3090 | reverse complement strand
GTGCCGAATCTGGGGGTCGTGAAGACGCAAAAGTATCGTAGTTTTGTGATTGCGGACGTTCCTGGTCTCGTCGAAGGTGCCGCTGAAGGGGCGGGGCTGGGCATCCGTTTTCTGAAACACCTGACAAGAACGCGCCTGTTGCTTCATTTGGTTGATATGGTACCAACTGACGGTGCAGATCCTGCCGGCAATGTCGATATCATTGAAAATGAGCTTGATCAGTTTAGCCCAACTTTGTGGGGGCGCGAGCGCTGGCTCGTGTTAAATAAGATTGATCTCCTGCCTGAAGAGGAGCGTGAAGAACGCTGTCGAGAGGTAGTGGAAAAGCTTCAATGGGAAGGGCCGGTTTATCAGGTGTCCGCTGTTGGTTCTGTCGGCACAGAAAAGTTGTGCTGGGATATCATGGATCATTTGGAAGCATGCTGGGAAGCAGAGCGAGCTGATCCCGAGGTTGCCGAGCAGGAGCGAGAACTGCAGAGCAGGATGCAGCGTGAGGCGAGAGATAGGATTGAAGCGTTACGCCGTCGTCCAAAATCAACTGGGTTAGATGACGA
>DFBC01000088.1:1109-4568 GCA_002367235.1 Cellvibrionales bacterium UBA3090 | reverse complement strand
GGTTGTGAGCGTATATGAGCGATAGAAGTGTTGTTAAAAAGGCCCGGCGCTGGGTCGTAAAGATTGGTAGTGCTTTACTTACCGCAGATGGAAAAGGCCTTGACCGGGAAGGTATCTCTGCCTGGGTAGGGCAGGTTGCTGCACTGCTGGATCAGAATATTGAAATTGTAATGGTTTCATCGGGTGCTGTGGCGGAAGGCATGTCCCGTCTTGGCTGGGGCAAGCGCCCATCGTCAATTCACGAGCTTCAAGCCGCTGCAGCCGTTGGTCAGATGGGCCTGGTGCAGGCCTATGAATTCCAGTTCCAGCAGTTTGATCGTCATACCGCACAGGTTTTATTGGATCACGATGACCTCTCGAATCGAGAGCGTTACCTCAATGCCCGGAATACCCTGCAGACACTGCTGGGATTGGGGGTGGTGCCAATCATTAATGAGAACGATACGGTGGTGACCGACCAGATCCGCTTTGGAGACAACGACACGCTGGCCGCAATGGTTGCGAATTTGATTGATGCAGACTTGCTGGTGATCTTGACCGATCAGGATGGACTGTTCGATGCTGATCCTCGCAACAATCCACGTGCGCAATTGATTCCCCATGGGAAAGCGGGAGATCCCGCGTTAGATGTCTTGGCGGGGGGTAGTGTCGGCGGTTTGGGGCGAGGTGGGATGATCACCAAGCTCAAGGCGGCCAGGCTTGCTGCTCGTTCGGGGGCAAACACCCTGATCGTCGGTGGTAGAACAGAAAATGCATTGACTCGTTTGGCTGCCGGGGATGTTCTAGGTACTTTGCTGGTTGCCGGGCAAGAGCCCATAGCCGCACGTAAGCAGTGGTTGGCGGGGCGATTACAGGTGAGAGGATCGCTGACGCTTGATGAGGGCGCTGTGAGAGTGCTTAAAGATCAGGGCAAGAGCCTGCTTCCCGTGGGAGTAAAGTCGGTAGTCGGTGACTACAGTCGGGGTGATTTGATTCGTTGTGTCGATGAATCTGGCAATGAGGTTGCTCGAGGGTTGGTTAATTACAACGCATCGGAGAGCCGTAAAATTATTGGTAAGAGTAGTGATCTGATTGCTGAGGCTCTAGGTTATTGTGACAACGAAGAGTTGATCCATAGAGATAATTTGGTGTTGGTCTAGGTGGGCGTTGTTGCGATTGGCAAAGAGTAAGTTTTCTTATGCTGTCTGGTTCAATGATTATTTTTGAATACAAAAAAACCGGCCCCTAGTGCCGGTTTTTTTAATCCTCAGAACTTGAGTGCTTAGCTGGCAGCTAGTGCCTTAACTTGAGCATTCAAGCGGCTCTTGTGACGAGCAGCCTTGTTCTTGTGGATGATACCTTTGTCCGCAATGCGGTCGAGCACGGGCACTACAGCGTTGTAGGCGGCTTGAGCTGCCTCAGCTTCACCTGATTCAATGGCGGCATAAGTCTTTTTAAGATAGGTGCGGACCATGGAACGCAGGCTAGCGTTGTGCTTGCGACGATTTTCGTTTTGCTGCGCTCGTTTGCGTGCTTGGGGTGAGTTGGCCACCTAAGTGCTCCTTTCAAAATGAGTCTGATTTCAAGGCGCGGAAATATACAGCGTTTACTTACATTTATCAACCCATCATAGATCGAATGGTTATCCGGGAGAGTTGGTAGCAAAAGGCCGGGTGGCGGTAGTTTGTGCTGGCGCAGTTGCTTTCACTCATGGGCTGAAGAATATCTCTTAGAGAGTATCGACGATATAGGGGCAATATACCTACAGAGGCGGAGGTTGTTGCTATCATCTGGGGGGTAAAATCTCTATGATTTGCCAATAGTTTATGAGTGTCCACCAGAGAGTGTCAGGTTTGCATAACCAGCGTATTGAACAGCAAGGCCCACCAGTTAAGTCATCTAAATTACTGCGTTCCAGCGGCGTGGTCAGTAGCATGACTATGATTTCTAGAGTGCTGGGGCTGCTGCGTGATGTGGTCTTTGCCCGAGTCATTGGTGCTGATGCCATGGCGGATGCATTTTTTGTTGCATTTAAGATTCCTAACTTTTTTCGTCGATTGTTTGCCGAGGGCGCATTTTCCCAGGCATTTGTGCCGGTGTTGGCCGAGTATCGAGAAGCTGGGAGTCAAGCGGCAGTAAAAGCACTCCTGAACAAGGTCGCCGGCGCACTGGGCTCTTCGTTGATTGCTTTAACAGTAATTGTTGTGATTGCGTCACCCTTGGTGACGGGGCTTTTCGCATTTGGTTTTTGGCTGGATTACCCAGATAAGTTCGATGCGGCAAGTAGCATGTTGCGGATTACTTTCCCTTACTTGATGTTGATCTCTCTCACCGGGCTGGCAGGTGCCATTCTCAATAGTTATGACCGATTTGCGGTGCCGGCATTTACGCCGGTGTTGTTAAATTTATCCATGATTGTCGCTGCACTGATGGTGTCACCCTGGTTTGATGCCCCCGTTTATGCCTTGGCTTGGGGGGTCTTAGTTGCGGGTGTTTTACAGCTGTTGTTCCAGCTGCCATTTTTGGCACGAATTAATATGGTGCCCCGGCCAGAGGTAGATTGGCGCGATGAGGGTGTGGCAAGAATTCTGAGGTTGATGGCACCTGCAATATTTGGTGTGTCGGTCAGCCAAATAAACCTGTTGTTGGATACGATGATCGCATCGTTTCTTCCCACCGGCAGCATTTCCTGGCTCTATTATTCAGATCGCTTGTCGGAGTTGCCTCTGGGGGTGTTTGGGGTGGCTATTGCGACGGTTATTCTGCCGAGCCTTTCGCGCCAGCATGCTGCGGCGACGCTCGAAAAATTTAACAACACCATGGATTGGGCCTTACGGTTGATTCTGCTGATTGCGATACCGGCGGCCCTGGCGCTCGTTATTCTTGCCAAGCCGATCTTGCTTACGCTGTTCTATTATGGCGAAGTGATTACCTCTCGAGACATAGCAATGGCGACGCTGAGTTTAAGAGCTTACGCCATTGGATTGGTGGCCTTTATGTTGATTAAGGTATTGGCGCCTGGGTACTACGCTCGGCAGGATATTAAAACGCCGGTTCGGATTGGTGTGATCGCGCTGGTGACCAATATGGGGCTCAATCTCGTGTTAGCTGTGCCGCTCCACATCTACTGGGGTATAGGGCATGTGGGGCTGGCGCTGGCGACTTCTCTATCGGCCATATTAAATGCCGGGTTACTTTTTCGGGGTTTGCGACGGGGGAAAATCTACGCTCCAGAGGTCGGATGGCTGAAATTCTTCCTGATGGCACTGTCGGCTAATTTGGTGATGGGGTTGGTGCTCTATGTGTTGACCTTAAACCTAAATAATTGGCTGCAGTGGCTATGGTGGCAGAGAGCGGGCTGGATGGGGTTGATTTGCATGGGAGGAATGAGTGCCTATGTGGTTGTTCTCTTTACAGGTGGTTTTCGCTTGTCTCACCTCAAACACCGATAAAATAAGGCATTATCCTATTTTTCATCTG
>DFBC01000088.1:0-995 GCA_002367235.1 Cellvibrionales bacterium UBA3090 | reverse complement strand
ACTATTGGTTCTTTTGACGGTGTTCATCTTGGGCACCGGGCAATTTTGCAGCAGCTAATTGATAAAGCTGTCGAGCTTAACTTGCCTTCTGTTGTGATGATTTTTGAGCCACAGCCCCAAGAATTTTTCTCTGGTGAACAAGCGCCAGCCAGATTAATGCGTCTGCGGGAAAAGGTAGGGGCATTTCTCGAGGCGGGAGTTGATCGGGTTTTCTGCTTGCAGTTTAACCGTTCTCTTAGGCGCTTGTCGGCGATGGACTTTATAGATCAGGTGCTGGTTTCAGGACTTGATGTGCGCTGCCTCGTTGTGGGCGATGACTTTCGGTTTGGTCACGACCGCAGTGGTAATTACCAGCTGTTGGAACGCGTGGGTAAGCAGCAGGGATTTGAGGTTATGGATACCCATACCCTGATGTATCAGGGTGAGCGTATTAGCAGTACGCGAATTCGACGTGCTCTAGAGCGCGCCGATTTTGCTTTAGCCGAGGCACTTTTAGGTAAGCCGTTTAGTATTTCTGGGCGAGTGGTCTACGGACAGCGGCTTGGTCGGCAATTGGGAATTCCCACTGCCAATGTTCAGCTCAATCGCTATAGCGCGCCGTTAAGCGGAGTTTACGTGGTTGAGGTGTTGTTGAATGACACCCGTTTACCCGGGGTGGCAAATGTTGGGGTTCGCCCGACAGTGGGTGATTTGATTAAACCGGTTCTCGAAGTCCACTTGCTGGATTTTGACGAACAGATCTATGGACAGAGAATCCAGGTGGAATTTAAAGCCAAGGTTCGGGATGAGGCTAAGTTTGACTCCCTAGAGCAGATGGTTGAAGAAATTCATAACGATATTACAGCTGCTAGGAGCTATTTTTCCGAGCAATTAACAGATGATGTTAGAGAGCGATGACTGATTACAAATCAACCCTGAATTTACCTTTTACGGAATTTCCCATGAAGGCCAACCTGGCTCAAAGAGAGCCTGGCATGTTGAAAAAATGGCAGGAT
>DFBC01000132.1 GCA_002367235.1 Cellvibrionales bacterium UBA3090 | reverse complement strand
CTCACCTACGCCGGTCGCTATAAACCGAAGACTGTTATCGATATCGCTACGCTGACGGGAGCCTGCGTTATGGCCTTGGGAAGCCATGCCTCTGGCATGCTGAGCAATAACGATCCACTGGCAGCAGAACTAGAAACGGCAGGAAAAACCAGTGGCGACAGGATCTGGCGACTACCCCTTTGGGACGATTACGACAAACAATTAAAAAGCAACTTTGCAGACATGGCGAATATCGGCGGAAGACCTGCCGGCACGATTACTGCCGCCTGCTTCCTCGGCCGCTTCACCAAAGACTATCAATGGGCGCATATTGATATTGCGGGAACTGCCTGGAATAGCGGCAACAATAAAGGCGCGACAGGCCGACCAGTGCCGCTACTGACTGAGTATTTACTGGCACAGGTCAAGCAATGACCGGCATTAATTTTTACCGTATTAACGGTGGTTTTGATGCCGCTCTTAAGCTGGCCTGCCAACTCGCCGAGAAAGCTTTTCAGCAAGGGCATACCGTTTTACTACATACAAAAGACGAGAGCATATCCCATCAACTCGACAACCTGCTGTGGTCGTTCAAGCCAACATCATTCCTTCCCCACCAGCGGGAACAATCTACCCAGGATGTCATTTCTATTAGCCATGATGAACCCGGTGATCATCATGGCTTATTGATCAACCTCGACATTGACACACCCGGTTGGTTTAGTCGTTTTGAGAAAGCAGTAGAAATTGTTTACGATGATCAAGACATGATCGAAAAGAAACGTGAACGTTTTAGTTTTTATAAAAGCCGGGGATACCCACTTAACTATTACGACCTAACCAAACCATAATATTACAGCCCTGACCACGATGTATTTACTCATGACATTTGTTATACCCAGCGTAGCCTCAGTCGTTGTTTCCAACTGGATATAACCATGAGCGACAAGCCCTCAAGTACCAGAGAAATACTTATTGAGGAACTTGATTCATTGCGTCACACCTTGACCGATGGACCAGAATTCCAACATGACATACCCATTGCCAATATGGTTAACGATCATCCAACCTCGCTGCGATCTGACATCGACAATCCGTGTCCCCCAGATCAAGAAGAGACAAACCCAGAAGCCCTGCATTCGGTGAACACCAAAAGCAAGCCTTTCCAATCAACTCTCGACACCAACAGCCCATCAAATTTCCATCAAACAAAAGGCGTTGACCACAACCTGAACACTGAACCCGATGAGTCATCATCGACAAACAACTCCATCGACGAAAACTAACTAGACCTTTATAATTCCCGGCCTTATCTGTCATGCACAGAGTCATCCTACTACCGATGACGCTACAGACACCGTTGCCTAAAACCAAACGAGCGAACATGGAAAAGACTTACCGTCCACAAGACATTGAAAGCCAGTGGTACCAAACCTGGGAAGAGCAAGGCTACTTCAAGCCCAGCAACAACTCAGAAGCCGACCCTTATTGCATAATGATTCCGCCGCCAAATGTCACTGGCAGCCTGCATATGGGCCATGGCTTTCAAGAAGCCATCATGGATGCGCTGATTCGCTATCACCGGATGAAAGGCAACAATACCCTGTGGCAAGTTGGAACCGACCACGCAGGTATCGCCACCCAAATGGTTGTGGAACGCCTGCTCGATGCCGATGGTATTTCCCGGCATGATCTTGGTCGAGAAAAATTCATAGAAAAAGTCTGGGAGTGGAAAGAAGAGTCGGGTGGCACAATTACTCGTCAGCTACGACGTCTGGGAGCCTCTCCTGACTGGTCTCGCGAACGTTTCACTATGGACGACGGCTTCTATACGGCAGTACAGGAAGTCTTTATTCGCCTCTATAACGACGACCTCATCTACCGCGGTAAACGATTGGTCAACTGGGACCCAAAATTACACACGGCCATTTCTGACCTCGAAGTTATTTCTGAGGAAGAAAACGGTAGCCTCTGGCATTTCAAATATCCGCTTACAGACGGCAGCGGACATCTGGTGGTAGCCACTACTCGCCCCGAAACCATGCTCGGGGATACCGCAGTCGCCGTTCATCCGGAAGATGAGCGTTATAAACACCTGATTGGTAAAACAGTCACTTTGCCCTTGGCCAATCGCGAGATTCCGATCATTGCCGATGACTATGTGGATCGTGAATTTGGTACTGGTTGCGTAAAGATTACCCCAGCACACGATTTCAATGACTACGAAATGGGCCAGCGGCACAATCTGCCGATGATCAATCTATTTAATGATGATGCCCAGATAAACACTAATGCACCTGAGTGCTATCAGGGCATGGACAGATTCGAAGCACGAAAACAAGTCGTTTCAGACCTTGAAGAACTAGGACTGCTGGACAAAATAGATGACCACAAATTGAAGGTACCACGTGGCGATCGCTCAGGTGTCGTAATCGAACCCTACTTAACCGACCAGTGGTACGTCAAAACTGCACCACTTGCAGAAAAAGCCATTGAGGCAGTGGAAAGCGGCAGCATCCAATTTGTACCCAAGCAGTATGAAAATATGTACTTCTCCTGGATGCGAGACATTCAGGATTGGTGTATTTCTCGTCAACTTTGGTGGGGCCACCGTATCCCGGCATGGTATGACGACCAAGGAAACGTCTATGTAGGTCGCTCGGAAGAAGAAGTCCGCGAAAAACACAACCTGGGCGACATCAACCTTAAGCAAGACAACGATGTATTAGACACCTGGTTCTCTTCAGGCTTATGGACATTTGGCACCCTTGGCTGGCCCGAGCCCACAGATTTCTTAAAAACATTTCATCCCACCAGCGTGCTGGTTACCGGATTTGATATTATTTTCTTCTGGGTTGCCCGGATGATCATGATGACCCTGTATTTCACTAATGAAGTACCGTTTAGCACGGTCTATGTGCACGGTCTGGTGCGAGACAGCCACGGTCAGAAAATGTCCAAATCCAAAGGCAATGTTCTCGACCCCATTGACCTGATTGATGGTATTGACCTTGAGTCCCTAGTGAAGAAGCGTACCGCTGGACTCATGCGGCCCAAAGATGCTGCCAAGATCGAAAAACAAACTCGCAAAGAATTCGCTAACGGCATTGAATCCTACGGAACAGATGCCCTTCGCTATACCTATTATTCTCTGGCATCCACCGGCCGCGATATTAATTTTGACGTTGGCCGCATTGAAGGTTTTCGTAACTTCTGTAACAAGATATGGAATGCCGCACGTTATGTTCTGATGAATACGGAAGAACACGATTGTGGCCAGGATGGCAGTGAGGACTACGAACTCAGCCTGGCCGACCGATGGATTATCAGCCGCCTGCAACATGCCGAAAAAACTGTCGCAGAGGCCATAGCCATCTACCGCTTTGATTTGGCATCTCAGGCCATTTATGAATTCATCTGGAATGAATACTGCGACTGGTACCTGGAGTTATCAAAGCCGGTTCTCTGGGATGAAAACTCATCGCCCGCGGTTCAAAAAGGTACCCGCCGCACCCTAATCCGAGTGCTGGAAACCACCTTGCGGATGGCTCATCCATTAATGCCATTTATCACAGAGGAAATCTGGCAACAGGTTAAAACCCTGGCGGGGACAGACGGTGACACCATCATGCTCCAGCCCTACCCTGAAGCAGATCAACACCGTATCGACGAAACTGCCACTGCCGACATCGAGTGGCTTAAAAATGTGATTATTGGCATTCGCAACATTCGTGGTGAAATGAACATATCACCCGGCAAGCCGCTGCCTATTTACTTAAAGAATGGCAGCAGTGAAGATCAAGCCCGTCTGGATGCCAACCTCCAATTCCTGGCCAAGCTAGCAAACCTGGAATCTGTCACTTGGCTTAACCAGGGTGATAATGCGCCAATGTCCGCCACAGCGCTGGTCGGCAATATGGAAATACTGGTACCCATGGCGGGCCTTATCGACAAAGATGCCGAGCTAACACGGCTCACCAAGGAAGTGGAAAAGCTACAGAAAGAATTACAACGTGTGCAGGCCAAGCTGGATAATGAGAAATTCATCAGCAAGGCGCCAGCGGAGGTTGTTGCCAAAGAAAAAGCCCGAATGACTGATATGCAAGCAGCTTTGGGAAAACTGGCGGAACAACAGCTCAGCATCAGCCAGTTGTAACTACACAAAAAAATCCGGCCACAATCAACGACAAATGATTGTGGCTTTTTTGCTCAATTAATGATTGGTGAAAGAGGCTCCGATCGGGCTTGTTTGATGGGCGTATCTTCTAACCCGGCAACCACAACACAATTTTTGCCCCTGTGCTTTGCTTCATACATTGCCTTATCTGCGGAACCCAGTGTTGTATAAAGATTGCCATTCTGCTGCTGCGCATCAACCCCTAGACTCATCGTGACAGAAACACGTTTATCCTGAACGACTATATCCGTTGAGGCAATTTGTCGTCGAATTTTATCCGCTAGAACCCGAGCCCCGTTTAAATCTGTCTCTTGCAATAAAATCAGAAACTCCTCACCGCCCCAACGAACGACCAAATCTTCAGCTCTCACCAATCCTTTGAGAGTAGACCCTATCTCCTGAAGCACGGAATCTCCGACATCATGACCATAGATGTCGTTAATTTCCTTAAAATCATCAAGGTCACCAATAACGACGGCAAAAAGCCCCTTGCCGTGCTTACCACGCTGCTCAGACTCCCCTACAAATTCTTTAAAACCTCGGCGATTTGCCAAACCTGTCAGCTCATCCGTTCGTGCCTGAAAATCAAGACGCGCCCTCATTTCCTGCAATCGCTCACGTGTTTGGACGCGAACGTATTCCACCATAAATGAAATCCATGCCAACACCAGATAAGCCAAAAGAAAACGATAGCGCATCTCAGCTGTATATTGAGAGATAAGAAGTTGAGATTCGGGCCATAAAAGAACAACGGCACTAACCAGGGCAATGCTACACACCAGTTTAGCGCCCGACTTGTACCCTAGCAGCTGGAAGAAAAGTGGCATCATAACTAAACACCAAAGCATCCCCGCCCATTCAACATCGCCGGCAACCAGCCAGAAGAAATGCAAAAAAACCATGGCAGCTAGAGTGAATGCCATGTTGGTTTTACCGCGTTTCAACAATTTGATATAAAAAATGGAAGCGAGCACGCCCACGGTTAGCGTGACGAGATTTACCCAGAAAAGCCCAGTACCTGTAAGCAGGTCCCATATTGATAAACTCGTTATCGCAACAGACCCTGTGAGCATTAATATCGCAATCATCACATCCTGCCGGCGAGTTGCATCCTCAGCCCCGGCATCAAGTGGGATATGGCTAATCTTTTGCAGAATTTCCGAAGTGCGTTTCAAGCGCATCCTTTCTGTACCCCTGATCCATCCTTAGTCTCGGAAACAGGTCTAAGTATCGATAGGCAACACGACACCACCTGCTTCAGATCTCGAAAAAAGCTATCTTACTCCTAATCAACAGAAACTGGCACCTACTGCTTTTTTGCCCACAAACCAAGAGCGTTATTTTAAATTATTCGGGCCTCATATGGGGGAACAGTAGAACATCCCTGATCGAGGGCGAATCGGTCAACAACATCACCAGCCGGTCAATGCCAATACCTTCGCCCGCAGTGGGCGGAAGGCCATACTCCAGCGCACGAATATAATCGGCATCATAGTGCATTGCCTCATCATCGCCAGCATCCTTCTCTGCCACCTGTCGCTGGAAGCGTTCAGCCTGATCTTCTGCGTCATTAAGCTCAGAAAAACCATTGGCGATTTCTCGCCCACCCACAAAAAACTCAAAGCGGTCTGTCACAAATGGGTCACTGTCACTGCGTCGCGCCAAGGGTGAAACTTCCGTTGGATATTGAGTGATAAATGTAGGATCGTCCAACCGATGCTCAACGGTTTTTTCAAAGATCTCAATTTGAACCTTACCCAAACCCCAAATATCCTTTAGCGGAATATCCAGGTGCTCGGCAATTTGTCTTGCCGCACTTTCGTCAGCAAGCGCCGAGGCTGAAATATCGGGATTAAAATGCAGGATTGAATCAAAGACAGACATTCTGGTGAATGGCTTGGAAAAATCGTAAACTTTTTCCTGAACCACCTCGCCTGCATCGTTCTTTACAGTACTTCGCACTTTACTACTGCCCAACACCTCATCAGCCAGCTTACGCAACATATCCTCGGTGAGATCCATCAGGTCGTTATGGTCTGCATAGGCCTGATAGAATTCCAGCATCGTGAATTCCGGATTGTGACGCGTAGACAATCCTTCATTTCGGAAGTTGCGGTTAATTTCATACACTCGCTCAAAACCGCCCACGACCAGACGCTTCAAGTACAACTCCGGTGCGATACGCAGATACATATCGAGATCCAGCGCATTGTGGAAAGTGATAAACGGTTTTGCCGCGGCACCGCCGGGAATCACCTGTAACATCGGTGTTTCCACTTCCATAAAATCATTGCCATTGAGATAGCGTCGAATAAAGTCGATCACCTGAGATCGCACTTTAAAGAGATCGCGAACTTCGGGGTTGACGATTAAATCTACATAGCGCTGCCTGTAACGCATCTCTTGATCAGCAAGGCCGTGATACTTATCAGGCAGCGGACGAAGAGATTTAGTTAGCAGTTGATAACTTTCCATGTTGACGTAAAGATCACCCTTGCCAGACTTATGCAGGGCACCACTCACACCAACAATATCGCCAAGATCTAACCCCTTGGCAAAGGGTCGCGCCTCTTTGGCCACATACAATTGAATCGTGGCAGACATGTCTTGAATCACCATAAAGGCGCCACGATTACGGATAACTCGCCCTGCAACGCTCACCTGATAATCAAGGGCTTCAAGCTCTTCTTTTGTCTGCTCGCCATACCCAGCCTGCAAATCCGCGGCCAGATTCTTTCGACGGAAGTCATTGGGAAAGGCACTATTGTTATCGGCACTGGCCTGCTCGCGAATCGTTGCCAGTTTAGCTCTGCGCTCGGCAATTAACTTATTTTCATCTTGCTGTTGATCGTTACTCATTTCTTTACTCAACGGATTTCCCAATGTATTCAATTCGTTCCGGTGGTTGTTCCGGACTATTAACAGTGCCATTTATTAACGATGATTATGCACAACGGCATCAATCACCGATGAACGTTATATTTAAACACCAGCCTTTAATGACGCCACAATAAACTGATCCAAATCTCCATCCAGTACCGCCTGGCAATTACTGGTCTGAACACTCGTGCGTAAATCTTTAATCCGCTGATCGTCCAGAACATAAGAGCGAATCTGACTACCCCAGCCAATATCCGATTTAGTGTCCTCTACTGCCTGAGCCTCTTCGGAGCGCTTGAGCATTTCCTGCTCATAAAGTTTGGCCCTCAACATTTTCCAGGCCTGATCGCGGTTTTTATGCTGTGAACGCTGGCTTTGACACTCGGCAACAATACCCGTTGGTTCGTGGGTCAATCGCACCGCCGAATCCGTTTTGTTTACGTGCTGGCCACCGGCACCACTGGCTCGATAAGTATCTGTCCTCACATCGGCAGGATTAATATCGATAACAATATTGTCATCGATCTCGGGTGAGACAAACACAGAACTAAATGACGTATGGCGACGGTTACCGGAGTCGAATGGTGATTTTCGCACGAGCCGGTGAACCCCAGTCTCCGTCCTCAACCAACCAAAAGCGTACTCGCCCTCAAAACGTATGGTGGCACTCTTGATACCCGCTACATCGCCAGCCGAGGCTTCCTCCAAGGTGGTTTTAAACCCCTTGGCCTCACCCCAGCGCAAATACATACGAAGAATCATTTCCGCCCAGTCCTGAGCTTCCGTGCCGCCAGAGCCTGCCTGGATATCGAGATATGCATTATTGGGATCCATCTCGCCAGAAAACATTCGGCGAAACTCAAGCTTTTCCAGATGTGCGGTTAGCTGCGCTATTTCAATCTCAATTTCAGCGACAGTTTCGACATCCTCTTCCTCGGCAGCCATCTCCAACAGTTCACGGGTATCTGAAATCCCGGCATCCAGCGTTTCAATGGTTTCAACCACCATCTCAAGAGAGGCTCGTTCGCGACCTAATTCCTGAGCACGGTCGGGGTCATTCCATACATCGGAATCACCTAACTCAAGCTCAACCTCGGCTAACCGATCTTTCTTGTTAAGGTAGTCAAAGATACCCCCTAAGCACATCGGTACGTGCCTGAAGGTCGTCGAGGGAATTCCTAATTGGGTTGATTTCCATTTACTGCTTATACCAAGGCCAGAACAGGAGCGGAATTCTAGCGGAATCCGCCGCCCTTCTCTACCTCCTTATCTATAGAGCACTTATCCCAACTGGTTCAAAATCAACCCAATAACAAGGATTTGCGGCACCGTGATCAAGGGTAAGAACAACGCAATCTTCCAGGACTTGGTCATATCGCGAATCACCATTATCTCGGTGTAGTCCGTGGCAATACCCGCCATTAAAAAGGTAAAGCCATTACCCGGGGCCGCTGCACGAGTCACAATATCTGCGGCTATGGGTGTAGAGCCCTCTGAACAGACTTCGATCAGCGTTGCAGCCAACAGCGTAAGAAATAACCCTGCCACCGTTGGACCAAACAAAGCCTGGTAGGCCTCCATTGGCACGAAGGCACGAATGGCTGTAGCCAGCACGATGCCAAAAAACAACCAGCGAAATACCATTTTGGAATCCCGAAGGCCATCTTTTAATAACGCCAGGATACCCGCTGGCGTTATTTTAATAGTTTTAACTAACTGCCCAAGCTGACGAGCCATGCCATCGCCATTTATCGAATCTGACTGGTGGGGATTTGACGGCAATCGCCCTTTCGATACCAAATAATCAAAAACCAGCCCCGTCACAACGCCCACAGACATGGACAACAACACAAAGGCCAGCGTCCAGCCTAAGCCAATTAACGCGACTAAAATAATTGTCAGAGAAAGCGAGTTCCACGGACTGGCAATCAAAAAGGCCATCAACTGCCCCAGACTAGCACCTCGCTCATAGAGCTTCGTGCCCACCATCAAAATTCCGTGACTACATAAATCTAATAACACACCGGCAAATGTTGCTCGAAGAATACCTTTGAAAGTCCCTCCCCGCCCCAGCGCCGACATCACCAGATCGCGAGGAATTCGATCCAGCAATCCAACAAAAATCACCGCAGCCAACAGGCCCCACCACATCCGATTGATGAGTTCGAAAACACCCGAGGTCATCACCACCAACCACTGGGGCAAATCTGGATGCCCGTCAACCAGCCAGTAGAGCACATAACAAAACAGCACAATAAGCCCGGATATCCACAAAAGATAATCGGGCCGCTGCTTTTGTGAATGACATCCGGAATCATCGGCCTTTGGTGCACAGCACCCAGAAACCGGCTTGGCGCCAACCTCCTCTTCAGACTTCATTTTTGGGGTTTTATTACAGCAATTACCCACTTTACAGCTCCGACTTAGTTGTCCACCTGGTGATTATGTCACAGTCAGGATCATCATTTGGGCAATCAATTAATAATTCAGTGAGTACTTTTTTCATGGCTATCAATTCATCGATGTGAGCATCTATATCCTGAACTTTTTCTGCAACCAAACTACATAACTCAGAACTCCGACGACTAGGGTCTGCCCACAATGCTAATAGTTCCCGGCATTCATTGATAGAGAAACCAAACTGTCTGGCATGGCGTAAAAAGGTAAGCTGTCGAACCCCTCGCTCAGAATAATCACGGTAGCCATTTTCGCTTCTGGGTGGAGAATCGACCAACCCAATATTTTCATAATAGCGAATGGTTTTGACATCCAATCCCACCTTCCTGGCAACATCACCTATTTTCATTGGGCACCTCCTTTTCTCTCGGCTACCTTTAATGTACGCCTTAGAGTAACTAGAGGGTCAAGCCATCACCCATGTTTATTCAGCGGAACCTGCCATGCATCAAGAGACCAACAGTTAGGCCTTCAATTAGACAACGACCCAACTCGGCGCCAACTACAATTACAGTGTGTGGATTCAACTTATACACTCACCTATTGGCCAACCCTCGAGTATTCCAAACAAGGTAAATGGCCGGAATGACGAGTAGTGTTAACACCAACATTGAAAGCATCCCACCAATCATTGGCCCAGCAATACGCTGCATCACTTCTGAGCCCGTTCCAGTTCCCAGCATAATCGGCACCAACCCGGCAACAATGGCAGAAAACGTCATCATGATCGGTCTAACGCGCTGCCTCGCGCCATCAAACACGGCCTGTTTTACATCCTGATAGCAGGCAACCCGGCCCGCTGATCTCAATCGATGATTCATTGCCATGTGAGATTGATTGAGATAAACCAGCATCAACACGGCAATTTCTACCGCAACCCCGGCAAGAGCAATAAATCCAACGCCCGAGGCAATGGATAGATCGTAATCTAACAAAAACATCAGCCAAAAACCGCCAATCAACGCAAAAGGGACTGTACCCATAATAACGATCACTTCGAAGATACGTCTAAAATTGAGATAGAGGAGCATCGCAATAATGATCAGTGTTAGTGGAATAACTGTCGCCATCCGCTTCTGAGCTCTCTGCAAGTATTCATACTGCCCCGACCAATTAATTGAATAGCCTGAAGGAAGGGTGATCTGTTCTCGTACAACGCGCTGCCCTTCTTTCACATAGGAACCTAAATCCCGGCCGCTAATATCCACAAAGGTCCACCCGTTAAGCCGGGCATTTTCACTCTTGATTGCCGGAGGTCCGTCGGCAACATAAACCTTTGCAACGTCAGCCAAGGCAATACGCTGGTTATTCTTGGTCACCAAGGGCAAGACCTGAAGCTGACCGACTGAATCACGATAGCTCTGGGGGTAACGCAAATTCACAGGATAGCGCTCCAAGCCCTCAACGGTTTCCGTCACATTCATTCCACCAATAGCCGTTCGCACGACCGCCTGCACATCGTCAATATTCAAACCATACCGAGCCGCCAACTTTCGATCGATGTCGATCTTAATATAACGACCACCAGCCACACGTTCTGAATAAACGGAAGCCGTCCCCTCAACTTGGGGCAAAACAGACTCTAATTGCTTTCCTATGCGCTCGATAATGGCCAAGTCTGCCCCTGACACTTTAATACCTACGGGCGTTTTAATCCCCGTAGCCAACATATCGATGCGGGTCTTGATAGGCATCACCCAGGCATTCGTCAGGCCGGGAAATTGAATCAGGCTATCCAATTCCCGACGCAGCTCCGCTCTGGTCAACCCGGGTCGCCATTGATCGCGGGGTTTTAGCTGAACAACGGTTTCTATCATGGTCAACGGTGCCGGATCCGTAGCTGTTTCAGCACGACCCACCTTACCAAACACCGTTTCAACCTCGGGGACAGTACGAATCAGCTTGTCTGTTTGTTGTAGTAACTGCCGCGCCTTACCAATAGAGATCCCCGCATAAGTCGTTGGCATATACATCAAGTCACCCTCATCCAGCGGTGGCATAAATTCGCTACCCAATTGAGAGGCTGGCCAAACTCCTAGTACCAGTAAAATAAATGCACCTAAAAGCACCCGTTTGGGATGAGTCAACACCAGCTCAATAATTGGCCGATAGATCTTAGCCAATACGCGGTTTAGTGGATTGCGCTGCTCAGGCATCACCCGACCACGAATAAAGTACCCCATCAATACCGGTACCAGAGACACTGACAACCCCGCTGCGGCGGCCATTGCATAGGTTTTGGTAAATGCCAAAGGAGCAAACAATTTACCTTCCTGTGCCTCCAGAGCAAAGACGGGCAGAAAACTCATGGTAATAATCAGCAACGAGAAAAAGAGCGGCTTGCCCACCTCCATTGCCGCGTCCCGAACCAGCGACCATCGATCTGTTCCCTTATCCCCATCCGCTTCAAAATGCTTGTGCACATTTTCGATCATCACAATGGCACCATCGACCATGGCTCCAATGGCAATCGCAATGCCACCCAGTGACATAATGTTGGCGTTTAACCCTTGCTGATACATCACCACGAACGCTGCCAGCATCCCCACCGGCAAACTGACAATGACGACCAATGCCGAGCGAAAATGAAACAAAAACAGCGCGCAGATGAGCGTCACTGCAATAAATTCTTCAATCAGTTTTTCGTACAGGTTAGTCGTCGCCCTGTTGATGAGCGAAGAGCGATCGTAGGTGGTAACCACTTCGACCCCTCTGGGCAGGCTAGACTTCAAAGCCTCAAGTTTTCGCTTGATCCCTTCAATGGTTTTTTGGGCGCTCTCGCCATGACGCATCACCACAATACCGCCAACCACTTCACCTTCACCGTTGAATTCAGCGATTCCACGCCGTAATTGAGGGCCAACGGTAATGTCGGCCACATCCGCCAACATTAAGGGTGTCCCGCTGTCGTTGAGGCCCAACGGGATGTTTGAAAGATCGTCAACACCCTGCAAATACCCGCTGGCCCGAACCATATATTCCGCTTCGGCCAATTCAACCACCGAGGCCCCCACCTCCTGATTCGCACGGCGTATGGCATTTTGAATATGCACCAGCGGTATACCATAAGCCTGTAACTTACTGGGGTCGACGACCACCTGATACTGCTTAACCATGCCACCCACCGTGGCTATCTCAGAAACCCCGGGCACTGTCTGCAACTCATATTTGAGAAACCAGTCCTGCAAGCTTCGCAACTGAGCCAGATCATGCCTGCCGCTCCGGTCTACCAACGCATAGGAATAAATCCAACCAACACCGGTAGCATCCGGGCCCAATTGTGGTTTGGCACCAGTGGGCATATCCCCCGCCACCTGACTCAAATACTCAAGCACTCTAGACCGGGCCCAATAAAGATCAGTACCATCCTCAAAAATCACATAGACGTAGGAATCGCCAAAAAAAGAATAGCCCCTCACGGTTACCGCTTTGGGCACAGATAACATTGCGGTGGTTAAAGGGTAGGTCACCTGGTCCTGCACCACTTGGGGGGACTGACCGGGGAATTGTGTCTTGATAATGACTTGGACATCGGACAAATCAGGAATGGCATCCACGGGAGTCAGCCGCAGGGAATACACCCCAGCCACAGTCAATACCAGCGACAATAACAGCACTAATGCCGGGTTTTCTAATGACCAGTGAATAATTCGATTAATCATTGGCAGGATCACTCATACGTTTCGCTTCTGCTTCAATGTTTGACTCAGAGTCGATTAAAAACTGACCGGAAATAACCACAACATCACGTTCATTAAGGCCTTCGATCACTTCGATTCTTCCGGCACTTTCCATGCCGGTTTTAACCCCGACGGATCGATAAGTGCCCTCGTTAATACGCACGACCACGCGATCTCGGGACTCGCCTCCAACAGATGCACCTCTAATAACTGCTTCTGCAGGAACAGATAGGTGCGGCTCCGCATTTCCCGCCTCAATTCTAAGTTGTGCGTACATATTGGGCTTTAACCTCTCGTCGGCATTGTCAAAGCGAATCCGCACTTGAGAGGTTCTGGTCATGGCATCAAGCTCGGGATAGATATACTCCACCGCCCCATGCCATACCTCACCCGGATAACTTGCCACTGACATAGTGACTTTTTGACCAGGGGCCAGCCATCCCGCTTGACGTTCGAAAACCTCTGCGATCACCCAAATACTATCCAGCTGGCCGATGGCCACGACCTCGAGAGATGGATTAACAAACATACCCTCACGCACATTCAGACTCGTAAGAATACCGTCGCTGGGGGCTAGAAATGCAACACGCTGGGACACCTTGTTAGTCGACCGCAATGTAGCCACCACGGACTCATCCAAGCCCAGCGCTTCAAGCCGTTGTCGCGATGCATCAGCCATCAAAGTGTTTTTACTACGCAGCGCAAGCAGATACTCCTCCTGTGCATTCACCAATGCGGGTGAATACAGCTCAAAAATCATCTCGCCCTGCTTTACCGAATCACCCACACTGGACACCGCCAAGGTTTCAATCCAGCCATCAACCCGAGTGTGAATATGGCTCAGTTTCTCTTCATCCAGCTGAACATAGCCCACGGTATCAATATGCTGAACCATTGGACCCAGTGTGACCTCGCCAGTGCGCACCCCCAAATTATGTTCTACCGACGGTGAGATTCTGACTTCACCCTCGCTGGATTCATAAACCGGGACTAACGCCATACCCATCGGAGACTTTCCCGGTTGGTCGCGGCGATAATTTGGATCCATCGGAGCCACCCAATAGCTGGGCTGTTTCTCCTCCTGTGATATTTTTGGCATGCTATTTTTTTCGAAACCGCCACCCAGCCAATAACTGGCCGAACTAACCACCAGCAGCAATAAGCCCAATAAAACAACCGAAAAAACCTTATTCATGAGAGTAGTCCTCACCCGGCAACAGGTAATAAATGTCAGCCAGTGACTGGTAATAACGCTGTAGTGTTTTCTGATAGTCAAGTTCAAGCTCCAACCTGAGGCTGGAAGCCTGAAGAACATCGGAAAAATCGGCAGCATCTGACTGGTAAGCCTGCAGTGAAGCCTCCGCCTGCTGCTCACCCAGCAGCAAAAGCTGCTGTCGATAAAACTGCACACTACGATCTATATGCTTTATGTCAGCTATGTTGGCAGCCAACAACGTATTCATTTGCACGATCAAATCGGCCCGGGTAACTCGGCTGGCCTCCAACCGGTGCTGTTCTGCCCTGAACTGGCGATCCTGTCGGTTGGCTGTAAACAGCGGCAAATCAACGGTGACCATGGCGGAAAAGAAGTCTGACAACCGGTCCCCGCCAAAATCATCCGCCTCGCGATGCCCGTAACTCATTTCCAAACCCCAGTTTGGCTTATAACGTTCTGCCGCCAGGTCAACGGCTGTAGACTGCTGCTCAACCTGATAGTGACTTGACACCAATCGAGGGTGATTAAGATCGAGTTGTTCGCTACCAGGGGCAGACCAGGTTTCGGGCCATGATAGTATCAACTCACCGTAAGCCTCCTCACCCAACCACTTGGAGAGCATGGATCGCTCTTCATTCATCATACGCTCAGCATTAATCAACCGATTATCCAATTGCCCTAGCAATAACTGGGCACGCAAATAATCCTGCTGATGCTTTTTACCCACCTTGTAGTAGGACAGGGTGACGTCCACCAACTCCTCAAAAACCGGCCTGTAGTGGCTCAATAATTGTGCTTGCTGAGACCATCCCGAAAGAGAAAGCCAATGCTGTCTTAACTGCTGGCGAAGCCTAAGAGCAGCATCCTGCCTCTCTGCATCAATCTGCCATGATTGCTCGGTAATCTTTTTGCTGCGCAACGAGCGGGTATCACCAGCAGGGAACGTTTGCCGAACCCCCAGTTTAAGTTGGGTCATCGGCTCCTGATCCAGCTCCCAGCTGTCTACGGGAAGGTTGGCTCCGGCCAAAAACAATGTGGGGTCCGGCAGCTGGGCAACAAAGATTGCCTCCTCCCTGAGAGCCAGTGACTGCTCACTTCTGGCCAGCAAAGACAAGTCTTCAGCCAGAGCGACGGCCTCTGCTTGAGACAAAGTCATCCCACCAGCCGAAGCCATCGCAGGAAGGAACATCTGTATGCTACTGACGGATATATAAAATCCTAATACGACAATTAACCTGTACATATCTCACTCACAATTAACATTTGAGAAACATGATCTGCTTACAGATCAGTTACGGTGAGAAACTACAGGTTAATTAATCCAGCCAGACACAAAGCCGTTGGTGGAGAGGGGGACCGGAAGGAGGAATAAAGAAATAAAAGTAAGTATTGGTGCGTTTTATCGCCCTTCCCCACAGCAGGAAGAAACTACACACCGCAGCAAGAAGGAGCACATCAGCAAACAAGTCGGCGAATTGATTTGGGGTTACCAACACATCACCATCCAGAACATCACAGCAATGCTGGTCGATGCCTGAGCTATTACCCATTGTCATCAAGTCAGCGTTATTTGTAGCGCTGTGATTGGATATGCCATCGTTTGAAATAGCATGGTGGCTATGGATCAGAGACGTTTCTTCTCTGCCCATGCCCATGCCCACGTCCAGATCAACCATTAACAACGGCATCAAGGCGCAGAGCAATAGCCACCCGACTAACAGTAAGGCGATCAGAGAACTATTTTTAGCCATGATTTTCTTCACAATCGTCACTATAAACCCTCAACCTAGAGTCTAGTCAAGCGAATGCATTCTGAACAGTGACAGAACCGGTTCATACGGGCCAATGAAACTCTGGTAGAATTCGCGACCTTATTATTTTCCAGCGCCCTCAAGCGCATTCATGAGAACACATCACCATGAGCCTGATCCGCCTCGACGACATATCCATTGAATTTGGCGATGTACCACTGCTCACCCACGCCAATTTTACCGTTGAGCCCGGGGAGCGCATCTGCCTGATTGGTCGCAATGGCGCAGGAAAATCTACGTTACTCAAAATCATCACGGGGCAAATCAAACCCGATCACGGCGAAATACACTATCGCCAGCACTTGCGCATCAGCCAACTGGAGCAAACCTTACCCACCGCAATCGACCGAAAAGTCTCCGATGTGGTGAGAGACGGGTTGTCCGATCAGCAAGCCTTGATCGATCAATACAACCAGCTCTCTGAGCAAGCCATGGATAAACAGGGGCTCAAAAAGCTGGAAGAATTGCAGGCTCAAATTGATGCGGGCGGCGGATGGCAAATAGAACAACAAGTTGAAACCATTATTAGCCAGCTGGATTTGCCCGCCAACAAAACCCTGGCGCAACTCTCTGGCGGCTGGCGTCGCCGGGTGGCCCTCGGCAAAGCGCTGGTTTCCAACCCCGATGTACTGTTGTTAGATGAGCCAACCAACCATCTGGATATCAGCACCATCGAGTGGCTGGAACACAAGGTTCGCGGTTATCAGGGCAGTGTTATTTTTATTACCCACGACCGAAATTTCCTGCAAAAACTGGCCACTCGTATTGTCGAAATTGATCTGGGCAACCTGATCAGTTGGCCCGGCAGTTTCCAAAACTACCTCGTTCTCAAAGAAAAGGCGATTGAGGAAGAAGAGACCCGTCATGCCCTGTTTGATAAACGGCTGGCAGAGGAAGAGGTATGGATTCGCCAGGGTATTAAAGCCCGCCGCACCCGCAATGAGGGCCGGGTACGCGCACTGGAAGCCATGCGAGTACAGCGAGAACAGCGTGCCAAGCGACAGGGCAAGGCAAAGATCAGTGTCGAAACCTCCGAACAATCTGGCCGCAAGGTCATCGAAGCACGCAGTATCTCCCATGGTTATGGTGGCGAAAAACTGATCAACAACATTAAAATTAAAATCAGGCGCGGTGATCGCATCGGTCTTATTGGCAATAATGGGGTGGGAAAATCCACCCTGCTGAAAATTCTGCTGGGCCAAATTGAACCAGACGAAGGTTCCGTCAAACTTGGCACCAATCTGGATATTGGCTATTTCGACCAAATTCATCGCGAGCTCGAAACGGACAAAACCATTGCCGAAAACGTCGGCAATGGCAAAGAATATATCAAGATCAATGGCAAAGACCGCCATATTATTGGCTATCTTCGCAACTTCTTGTTCGCCCCCAAACGAGCCATGACCCCGGTCAGTGCCCTCTCCGGTGGTGAGCGAAACCGAGTACTGCTGGCCAAATTATTCTCTCAGCCCAGTAATCTGCTAATTCTCGATGAACCCACCAATGACCTCGATGTAGAAATGCTCGAAGTCCTCGAAGAACAACTGATGGAGTATCAAGGTACGCTGATTATCGTCAGCCACGACCGGGCATTTCTCGATAACGTGGTGACCAGCGTACTGGTGTTTGAGGAAGATGGACAAATTCAGGAATACGTCGGTGGTTACAGCGACTGGGCCAATCGCGGCAAAGCACTAAAAATTGCCGACACTCAGGATCATCCGTCAGGCCATATTGTTGATCACGACACCACTGCACACGCAAAAAAGGCACCCCCCGGCAAGCTCAGCTACAAGTTTCAGCGGGAACTCGACATGCTGCCAGAGCTTATCGACACACTGGAAAAGGAATTAGCCATTCTTCAAGAACTTACTGCCAACCCGGATTTCTACAACAAACCGTTTACTGAAACCCAACCCGTATTAGACGAGATCGCCGCAAAACAGCAGGCCCTGGATACGGCGGCAGAACGATGGGTGGAGCTGGAGGAGATGAAGGGGTAAGAAACCGCGATCCACGCCGAATAACGCGTTCCTCTTTCATGCAAACCCTGTAATTTTGGCAATGGGGAACGAAAATCTACAAATTGCTACTGGCCCTTGATCGACTCTAGCTTCTTGCGAAGCTGCTCCTTCAGTATGGGGTCAGTCCCATCGAGGCATTCATCCTCTCTCAGTTCATGCTCATTTGAAAAAATGGCATCGAAGTCCTGATTATGCTTCGCCTCTTCAAATTGCTCCAGCGTGTGCTCACCTTCAAAATGTGACTTAATATGCCAGTCGCTGACGAGTACCTTGTCGCCCTGAATTTGAGTAACAACAATACCGCCTAACACTCGAGGGACACTGCCGACACACTCATCTTCATAGCGACTCAATGGTTGTCCCGGCGCAACACCGTAACTGCCGATATCCAGGTGCGTCTTTTGCATATGATCGCCTCCACACTGCTCCAAAATTAAATCAAAAACCGACCTTCGACTTTAAAACTCAATGCCCAGTCCCGGTAACAGTCCCTATTCGGTCTGACAACCCTGCTCATTCATCTAAAGATGATCAGCAGAACCCTTACGCAAACGGGCAAAAAGCCTATAAAAAAGTATAGATCAAAATTTAACCTACCTATCCTTTACCCTTTTTTATCCCCCCTCTGGGCTCAACACCTAAAACAGGAACAAACCAGTGCTGGGTCCTATTCACAATAGCGACCAATGAAAGCATAACCGGCACCTCGACCAGTACACCCACAACCGTGGCCAGTGCAGCACCTGAATGTAAGCCGAACAACGAAATCGCTACAGCGACAGCCAGCTCAAAAAAGTTTGAGGTACCAATAAGGCTAGCTGGTCCGGAGATATTGTGAGGCAACTTCATCACCGTTGCCGCGCCATAGGCGAGGACAAAAATACCGTAGGTTTGTATCAATAAAGGAATTGCGATCAACACAATCGTTTGTGGCTGACTGATAATGGTCTCGGCTTGAAAACCAAACAACAGCACCACAGTTGCCAGCAACCCAACTATGGACCACGGCTTCAACCGATGAACAAAGTCAGACAACCCATGTCCATCGCCCACAGCTTCGAGTTTATGCCGCGTGACAGCACCAGCTATCAGGGGCAACACCACATACAACAACACGGATAACAGCAACGTCCCCCAGGGGACATGTATATCACTGACACCCAATAAAAATGCCGTGATCGGAGCAAAGGCAAACACCATAATGATGTCGTTTACCGAGACCTGCACAAGTGTGTAGTTTGGATCACCTTTGGTCAGTTGACTCCAGACAAACACCATTGCAGTACAGGGCGCAACGCCAAGCAGAATCATCCCGGCGATGTACTCATTGGCAGACTGTGGATCAACCCAGTCGGCAAAAATACCTTTAAAGAACAGCCAACCCAGTGCCGCCATTGTGAAGGGCTTAACCAGCCAGTTGATCACCAGCGTCAGAATCAGACCCTTGGGGCGCTTACCCACATCCTTAATGGAGGCGAAATCAACTTGCACCATCATGGGGTAAATCATGATCCAGATTAAGACCGCAACCACTAAATTCACATGGGCAAATTCAATGCCGGCAATCAGCGCAAATGTTCCGGGAATGACATTACCGAGAAAAACACCCGTAGCGATACACAATGCCACCCAAATCGAAAGATAACGTTCGAACAACCCCATTAATAATTCCTCAACTGTACTGAATCAACCCATATGTCTAGCGGCAGCCGCCTCAAACATATGGAAAAACATATATATAAAATTAAATTTTAGCAGCAGCTTGCTGCACGATTAGGCCGATCACCCATACGAGCCAAATTGGCCAAATTTTCTTTTAGAAACGCTTTATTCGCATCACTGGTCAGTGTCAGCACTGATTTTGCCCAATCGTGTAATGCCGGATTTATCCGATAATAAACCCATTGCCCCTGCTTGCGATCAAGAAGCAACTCGCACTGGCGCAGCTGGGCCAGGTGCCTGGAAATCTTGGGCTGGCTCTCATTCAAAGCTTCGGTGAGTTCACACACACACAATTCTTCTTCACTCTCGATTAGCATCAAGCAGCGAAGCCGGGTTTCATCTGCCAGGCATTTGTAAAATTGAACAGGGTTCATCGGTCTCAGCCATAAAATAGATGCCACCAATATTATATATGGTTTTTCGAATATACAAGACCCGAGGGGAAGAACGGACGAGATAGACTAGGTTTATAACAGACCAAGAGTAACCCTAGGTGCCTAAAAAAATGGCGGTTTTGATCGTGCGGCAAACAGCAGAAGGCAGTGTTACCTATGCCCATGTTAATTTTTGTTGCTCACTTCCATCGCCTCAAATTTTTTGAGTATATCCCGCCAACTAATAATCCCTACTGGTTTGAACTCGTCATCGACAACGGGGATACAAGAAATATTGTGATTGTTAAAAATTTCAATGGCATCGTAGATTCCTGCACTCTGCCCTACGACAACAGGCTTCCTTGTCATTATCTGATGGGCTTTTTTATTGAGCGTCGCGGCATCTCTTTCTGTTTCGCTCGCGGTTCCAATATATGGACTTAACGCTTTCAGAAGATCTCTGTCCGAGATCACACCAAACAACTTTTCAGACTCAACGACCAGCAAATGATGGAAATGAGCATTATCAAATATGTCTTTCACCACGCTCAGTGAATCGTCCATCTCGACCGTGACAACGGTTTTACTCATTATTTTTTCTACGTTCATCACTTCCACCCTACACACGCACTCTAATGTCCAGCCCCACCAGCGATAATGGCGTACCTGGATTAGCCATGACTAGATCGTTTCAAAAAACTCTACGATACCCGTTTCAAGAGAATATTCTGCACCAACGACCGTTATTTCATGATTCATGATCAACTGCTCCAGCACTTGTGAACCATGTCGTAAATGGTTGGTTGCCGTAAGAATATTAGCCCTAATCGCAGCATCCAATAATTGAGCTGGATCATCACGGAGATTGGTGTTGTACAACGGCTCTACAGATGGTCGTATGCGATTAACAATTGATAAAACATTTGATGATTTATCCTGCGACGGCCGCTCTAACTCATCAATCGTTGCCGTAACGGCCCCGCACATAGAGTGTCCCAGCACCACCACCAACGGCGTGCCAAATCGCTCGACGGCGAACTCAACACTGCCAACCTGAGAAGGCGCGACAATATTGCCCGCCACCCTAATGACGAACAGATCTCCCAGGCCTTGATCAAATATGATTTCAGCCGGCACTCGCGAATCTGAGCAACCGAGAATGACCGCAAACGGTGCCTGACCACCAACAAAATCGGCTCGTTGCGTTTGTTTCACCAGCGTATCGATACTGCGTACGCCAGATGCAAATCGCTGATTGCCCTCTTTTAAACGTTGAATTGCTTCACTGGCATTTATCATTGTGACTTAACCCTTAATATGAATAAAACTGCGCAGGAAGGTAAACCCCCGTGCAGTATAAGGTTTGCTCCTAGCAACTAGTTGCAAGCATACCGATTACCAAAGATACACTCTCCACGCCTTCCTCAAAATGTAAAGTTCCAAGGACTCGGAACAAGCTGTGTCCGCCAAGCCATAACAGACATGCAGTGAGAATAATTGTTAGACATCAACTACCACACAGTTGCGGCCAGTGGACTTCGCTTCATACATCGCATTATCCACACGACCTAGTGATTCTTGGACCGTTTGGGATTGACTGAAAGCTGTAACACCAAAGGAGGCCGTCACTTGTAGCTCGTCGCAGGCTTTATCCGATTGAACATGCTGATCGGCAATAGCCGAACGCATTCGCTCTGCCACATGGCTTGCCTGGTCTATGGTTGTGCTGGGCATACAAATAATAAACTCCTCTCCCCCGTATCTATAGATTCGATCGTACGGACGAAGATATGACTTTACGCATTTTACGGTTGAGACAAGTACCGCGTCACCAGCAGCATGGCCATACTCATCGTTGATACGCTTGAAGTGATCAAGGTCAAACATTGCTAGCGCACAGGCCTGCCGCCCTCTTTTAACTAGAGCGTGCTGTTCACGAAGCTCAGGAAGCAGACTAGCTCTTGTTTGAGCTTCAGTAAGTGGATCTCGATTTCGAGCTATTTCTGAGAATTCATGTCGCAGTGCCTGAATCTCCAACCGCATTCTATCAAGGGTATTATCAAAATTGTCCCAGTCAGTAACAGGAATAGTCATGCCATCCGAAATCCGCTGAAGCAAAATTCGTGCATTGCTGTGCATTTGTTCATGCGCATCCCCGAGTGAGTTAAAAGCCGGGTTTTTTTGTATAAATGTTGCCTGTGGCCCCAGATACCATTGGCCGAAGCGGCACCGCTGATGTGCATCCGGCATCAAATCTGCTTCCTCTGGCGGCAGGTGCGCAATCAAAATGCGTAGCAGATTTTTGTACCACTGCTCGTGGGTATAAATTGCCTGATCAAGTTGTGCAATGATTAATTGCAATTGGTGGTTAGTGAAGGAATCCATATGAATGTCTCGCTCGGGTTCTAACACCGGATCCTGCGACAAATTTGGAGTCCAGCGGAAAATTTGTCGAACAACCCTGTTCTGCCAAGTGCATTTGAAAGAGCTGGTGTAACGTCTAGAACTCCAACCTTTCTCAAGTGTAGCATCTACCGTCACTTCAATTAAAAGCCCTGAACGATGAGACTAATCTATAACCTGAACCAATGTCCCAATGGGGTAAGTGGTGCACATTTCAAACCCCATACTTGGTTCATCTCTAAAGTTTTAAAAATTTGCTACTGTGACACGAAACCCTCTTAAAGCTAACCGATCTAGGGTTTCATTATGAGAGCGAACAAATCGCCTTACCTCATAGGGTGTCGATGCCGACTCCAGCTCTTTCCTGGCCTCAACAGCATTGGCCATCCTGTATGCAGCAAATCAACTGAATAAAACTGACCAAAAGTAATCGTGATAAAGATAAATCAGAATGTTCTTTGTTTTTCTGAAAGAGCAGACCAATTGATTCCGCAGCCTTTCAATAATGTCATTGTCTTTCGCTCTTGCAGTGCAAGCTCTCCACCAGCAGCTGAACTGACTCCCGCCCCTGCCACACATTGATATCCAGTTTGTAAACCAACTGCACCTTTTCTGCCTGATGGTTTGGCCAGCTATCTGTGTCGACATTAAAAGCTATGGCATCGATTAACTGTTGTTTTTGTTCGTCCACTGCGAGCAATAACTTTAGGTGTTTCTCACCCACGATACGTTGCTGAACAACATAAAATT
>DFBC01000166.1:42088-64949 GCA_002367235.1 Cellvibrionales bacterium UBA3090 | reverse complement strand
TGATGCGATGGCTAATGAACGGCCACCGTTGACCGGGGAGGAACTGGCGAAATACTGGGGGCTGGATTGCCAGCAGGTTGCCTCTAAAACTGAGCGCTGGGTTCAAAAAGAAAGATTTGGTCAATCGTTTGAGCGGTCGAGTGTTGACTGGCGCGGTCTTGAATTATGTGCCTTCATTTATAATGTTCGGAATACCGGGCGATATCAATCCTGTCCCGATTATGCTCAAGCCCTGTTAGTGTTGAAGTCGATTTTCACAGAGAACAGCGTGAGCCAAAAAGATGTGGAGCCTGAACTGGAGTCTATTAAAAACTATTTAATAGACTGTGTTAATGGACTGTGATTGGCGCCTATAAACTACTGCTGTAATCAATGCCTGCCTAATGGCTGGTTCCCTCTTCATAGTGGGTTTTGTTGTAGACGTTATATTTTCCCGAAGGCTTGCTCATCGGTAATCTTTTTGTTTCTTCGAGTGTCTTCGCGTCGTACACGATCAGTTCGCCATCCATATCCCAGATGCTGACTAGCGCATAGCGACCGTCTTTTGTGAACTCTACATGACCAGAGGTCTTGCCAGGTGAGGGTTGGAGCGTCTTTATGATTTCCAGGGTGTTTTTGTCAATAATATGCATCTTATCTTTATTTGGACCAAAGAATACGTCAGTCCATGCATAGGGGCTGTTGGCATGGCTTCGCATAAAGAAACCGGGCCCCTCGGTCTGGATGTTTTTTATGGTCTTCCAGCTGTCCATGTCAATTACACTGATTTCACTGGTGCTGAAATTGGGGGAAGCTAATACGGTTTTCCCCCGATAGTTCCAGGTGATACCAGAACCTAAATGTGGCATTCCGGGTAACGCGAGTTCGGCAATTTTTTTTCCGCTATCGAGGTCGATAACCAGCCCACCCTTAATTTTCGATTTCCCGCTACCACTATCAGTAGGTCTCGCGGCACCGATGACCTGTGTGTAGGTTTGGTTAAAAAAGAAATCATCTAAATAATCATCTAAGACGATACGTCGTGGCTCAAAATCCGGTTTTTTATCTTTATCGGCATAGGATATTTCCCAGACTTCGGGAATGTCTTTGAGCGCTGCAATAAAACTTTTTCTGTTGGGTGCGGTATAAACGGCACTGACACGGGAGGTCTTGCCATCATTGCCTACGGTGGGAAGTACCTTGACCAGAGAAAGGTCTGTTGCATCGAGAATCACCAGGTTGTGGGGAAGGTAGTTGCCCACTGCGACATAGCGACCATCGTAGGAAACAGCAACGTTGCGTGTATTAATACCAGCGCGTACTTCGGCCACTGTTTTAAGATTGTAGATGTCGAATTTTGAAATCCAGCCATCGCGTGAGGCAAAGAACACGTATCTGCCATCTCGGGTGTACTTAGGACCTCCATGTACGGCAAAGCGGGTTTTAAAGCGGTGAATAGTTTCGAATTTGTCACCATCTAGCAGTGTGGCGTGATGATCACCCAGCTCGACGACGATAAACAAGTTTTGCAGGTCGGCCTCAAAGACCGGTTTGTTGCCAAGCTGATCGGCTTCATAGTGGATGACGTGGGAATTGTTAATGGCTTGCCTCCCCCAGCCTGGGCTGATTGAAGACTCTTTGTAGATATATTCAACCAGAGCCCGTATTTCTGTCGAAGACAACGTGTCTGCAAACCCTGGCATTTGTGTCGCAATTCGTCCATTAGTAATCACATCCACTGCGGCTGGTTTTTTTAACCGGCTTAAATTTTGCGGCAGTAAGGCGGGTCCCATGGCACCTAATCGTTCCACTCCATGGCATTGGGCGCAGTGTTGTTGATAGGTGAGGGTTCCATCAACCGTTGTTTCTGCACTCACAGAAGTGGTCGTCAGGCTGATAAAAACTGCAATAAAACAAAATATAAAATACATAATAATCAGCTTATTAGGATGTAAATGTAATGTTCTTTGTAGGAATGTTTTGTTTGCTATAAGGCGTTACCAATAACCGGCTATGTTCTTCGGTTAAGCCGATTTCAGCATCTGACAGGTAGCAGGCCGGATCCTCCTGCCAGGGGTCTCCGGTTAATTGGTAAGCCCTGACCCGAGTGTTACCGCCACAGATTTTTTTGTATTCACATGCACCACAGCGCCCCTTTAATTGTCTTGGCTGCTGTTTTAATCCAGCCATGAGAGGATCCGATCTATCTTCCCAGATTTCCGAGAAGGGACGTTCTTTTACATTACCCAGATGATAATCCCACCAGAAGGTATCTGGATGGACATTGCCCAAATTATCGATATTTGCCACATGGAGTCCCGAGGCATTGCCCCCCCAGTGCTCGAGTCTTTGGCGGGCAAATTCTTCCATTTCGGGTAAGTTTTTTCTTACCCAATACAGCAGGTAAACGCCGTCTGCATCGTTGTTTCCTGTGACGTACTCCTTGACCTCACCCTGTTGAATTTCGTTCCAGCAGCGGTCAAAGAGTAGGTCCATTGCGGACCGTGTCATTTGGTGCACTACATCATCTTTGCGGTTACGGTTGCCGCGTCCGGCATAGTTGAGGTGAGAGAGGTAAAACTTGTCGATACCTTCGTTATCAACCACTTTGAGTAGTTCAGGCAGTTCGTGCGCATTATCCTGGGTCAGCGTAAATCGCAAACCAACTCTGATGCCGTTATCCTGACAAAGTCGTACGGCCCGCATCGAGGCATCAAATGCACCATCCATCTGCCGGAACCTATCATGTGTCTCGCCGATACCATCAATGCTAATGCCAACGTAGTCAAAGCCTGTCTCTAACAGGGGATCAATATGGCTTTCATCAATTAAGGTGCCATTGGTTGATAGGCCTGTATAGAAGCCATGCTGCTTGGCATAACGCCCTATACGATAAATGTCCGGGCGCAACAGCGGTTCGCCACCAGAGAGAATCAGGGCCGGAACATGGAAGTCTTTTAAATCATCCATCACTGTTTTGATTTGATCGGTGGAGAGCTCGCCAGGAAAATCCGTATCGGCACTGATGGAGTAACAGTGTTTGCAGCATAGATTACAGCGGCGAATTAAGTTCCAGATAACCACTGGGCCGCGAGGTTTGCGTAGGGGGGGAGACTGCTCGGGGTTAGCGAGTGCCTGCATGAACTGTGTTACACGAAACATATCACCGTCCTTTGTTGCATGGGTTCTAATCGTTACGGATTCTTAAACCCGTTTTCTTTAAAATTTTCACACTGTTGAGTTGGGCCATTTCACTACAGGCCGATCCCAGCAACCGCTGTATGATCGCCACCTGTTGGTTAACTTCGTCTTCACTTCGGCCATGTACCATGGCAAACAAGTTGAAATTCCAATCGGGCGGCTTGCGGGGGCGTTGGTAGCAGTGGCTGACAAAACTGAGCTGTCCCACTTGCTTGCCCAACTGTTGTATCTCACCGTCATCGATGTCCCAAACAGTCATCAGATTAAATCGATAGCCAAGGGCGTAGTGGTTGGGAACCAGGCCAATACGTCTGATGAGCCCTTGGCTGAGCATGTTATTCATCGCCTCCAGCAATGCGCTCTCTGTGATACCCAGCTGGTCTGCAATGACTCGATAGGGGTGCTCACACACGGGCAGTCCGTCTTGTGTTGCGGCCATTATTTTTCTGGTGAGAGCATCATTCATGGGTTGCATCGTTCATAGTGCGATTAAGCCTGCAATTTTTATGCTTCAAATCGAAGCCCAACAAAAAATTCAGTTTGTTTGGGGAGGTTTAAGCCTGGGCAACCTGTTTCCTTGGAGATCTGGTTGAATGCATTGATCACGGCTTGTTCTGTCTCATCCGCTAATACAAACCACATATTCCACTCGTGATCTCGTTGATAGTTATGTGCTACCTCGGGGTAGCTATTTACCAGCACCGCTATTTCATCAAACCGCTCGGTGGGAACTTTGAGTGCACACAGGGAAAATGCGCCATCAATTTTTTCAATGTTATAGAGGGGGCCAAAACGAGTAAGAACCCCGTTGGCGAGCAGTTTTTCTAGGGTTTGCTGTACTTCAAGGCTGGTTGAGTTCAATTCCTCAGCAATAACCTGAAATGGTTCTGAGGTCAGAGGAAAGCCGCCTTGGTAGAGATTGATAAGTTTTTTTTCAAAATCAGAAAGCTCGATTTTCTGTTGTTGGAGTGTGCGGGAACTACACATAACGAGCGCCTCGCTGCTTGAATTGACGGGTGCTGAACAGTAGTTCGTATGGGTAATCTAATCGATGTTTCTTAATCAGAGCCTCTATCTGTGCTTGTACTTGGGCCCGCTCTTTACCGTGAATCATACAAAATAAATTAAATGGCCAGTTGGCGCGTCGAGGTCGTTGATAACACAGAGTGACAGGGGGTTCTTGTGAAAGTTGTTGCGCTATTTGTTCGATGTTTTGATCCGGAATATTCCATACCACCATGCAATTTGCGGTATAACCCAACTCGTGATGGTGCAAGACCAAGCCAAACCGTTTGATTAATCCCCGCTGTTTTAATTCGGCAATTTTTTCTATGACAGCGTGCTCGGTGGTCGATAATTGTTGGGCGATATGCTGGTAAGGCCTGGCAACCAGGGGAAGACCTTCCTGCAATATCTGTCTTAATTGCTGTTCGTTTACTTCATTGTGGCTGTGGGGATCTATCATAATGGGAACCCCAAATCTATGTGGTAGTTCTTCACCATGGGTAGGTCGAGAATAGGGTAGTCAAATCTTTCGGTTATGTGCTCGAGTACCTGGTCGACGACGTTTTGATCCGATGCGTTAACGACAAACCATAAATTAAATGTGTGTTCCCGTTGATAGTTGTGATTGACTTCATCAAGAGCCGTTATGGCTTCAGCTACAGCGTCGATGTCTTGTTCTGGAACGGCTAGTGCTACCAGTGTGCTTGCCCCAGCACGCTGGTGATCGAATACGGCACCTAACCTCGATATGGCTTTATTTTGTTGGAGGATGTTGAGGCGTTCAATAATTTCTTGTTCGGCTATACCCAGCTGATCCGACAATACCTTGAATGGCTGCGGGTGCAGAGGAAAATTCTTCTGCGCAGCATTCAGTAATTGCCTGTCTAGATGGGATAATTCCATTACAAACCTATTTTTCCCGCACGATTGCTGAAAAAGATCCCACTGGGCTTTTCTACATTTAGCGTTTTAATCAGAGACATTGTTTGAGTGTCGAAGATTTTTACTTGGTCTTCATCCCGAACCGAGATCCAGACTTTCTCCCCCCGGGGTGTGAACTCCATGTGAAGCGCCCCTTTGCCCACGTCGAGTGTTTTTACAACGCTCATAGAGGGAACATCAATGACCTGTATCCAGTTGTTATCGGGGTATGCAAAATTTACCCAGACTTGGCGCCCGTCGGGGCGGGCCATGGCGAATACGGGCTGACCTTTTAGCTCGATGCGCGAAGTCTCCTCCCAGGTGTTTTTATTGACGATGAGTACTTGGTGTAATCCCATTGCCGGGAGGAAGATCAGGTCTCCAGCCACTGCCCAGCCTTCCAGGTGGGGCATTTTGTAAACGGGTAGTTTCTCTAGGCCCCGGCCGTATTGCGGCAGAATACGTTTAACTCCTTTTTCGGGGTGCCAGAGATCCAGCATTGCCAGTCCGTCTTCCCCAAATAATCCTGCAATGTAATAACGGCCATCACCGGAAATAAGCGCATCGTAGGGTTGCCTGCCTATCTGGTTGAGCTTGGTGAGTTGTGGCTGATCCGGTTTTGACAGATCTGCAATCCAGGTCGCATCACCATCAAACAATGAATAGATAAACTTTTGCCCGGGTGCATCGACTAAACCAACTGTTTTTGATTGAGTGTTTATTGTGTGCGCTTCGCCAGGTTGGATGGTTGCGGGGATGTCAGCGATCAAGGATAAATCGGTGCTGTTGAATATTTTTACACCGCCCGGCACATAATTTGATACGGCAATCAGTGATCCATCTTGAGAGATAGCGCCACCAATCGAGTTGCCCCCCTGAATTATTCGTTTAACAATCTTTCCGGTGAGAATATCTACCTTGGTTAAACCGCCATCACGCCCAAAAATATAGGCATAACGGGCATCTCTTGAATAGGTAGCGGAGGCATGAGAAAGATCCCCTAGTCCTTCTACACGGCATAGACGGCGGTCTGAACTGTGTTCAACAATCAGTAAGCTACCGCTCGCACGCTCAATAACAATGCCCAGATCTCCCGTTCCACGTAACCCTATATCGCAGGTTTGGCTCCATGCAGGCGTGGTGGAGAAAATCAGCGAGCAAGCTGCCAGTAATGCTGTGTTCAATACATGCCAAGGTTTCATTTCAGTCATGCTCACTTAGTAGGTTCGATTCAGGGTCCTTTAAAAGGTAAACCAGATAGTCGATCTCGTCGACAGACAGCAAGTTTTCCCAGGGTGGCATAGCTGATGCCAGAATCCCTTTACTAATTACCTGGGTGATATAGGCGGCGGGCTTATCCTTGAGAGCGCTCGGTAATAGAGGAGGGCCTAGCCCACCTTTGAGGCGCATGCCGTGGCAGGATCCGCAATCTTGCTTAAGGAGGTATAGAAGCTCCGTTTGACGTTCTGCATCAAGTTCATCGGCAACCAACCAGGATGACGGTGTACCGCTGAGAGTTAGGCACAGAAATCCAGCGAGAAGTAGTACTGATGGTTTATAGGCCGAACGCTTTTCCATGCTTGAATGATTCACCATAAAGTATGGGGTCGACTATGACATGTGTCAGGTAAGCGAAAGATGGGCTTATCTTCACCTTAGTATTATTCGAGCTCTCGTATAGTCAAATGCCGTTTATTTTAATCATTTTTAGAACATTGCGATAAATCAACTAATAGTGGCAATTAAAAGATAGAATTTACTAAATTGAGATTTGAGATAGCAGCACATGGATTACTTGCCCATATTTACCAAAGTATCTGAAAAACACTGCCTGTTGATTGGCGGCGGTGATGTTGCAGAACGAAAGTTATTTCTTTTGCTTGAAGCCGGTGCTCAGGTGACGCTGGTTGCGCCTTCTATTAACGAGTCCATCAAAAAAATTCAACAACCATCCCTCCACATAATTGAAGACTATTACCACAGTGGCTTGATGGATGGCATGGATTTGGCGATCGCCGCGACGAATGATCATGACGTCAATAAGACGGTTTCCTGCGATGCCGCAGAACGGCATATTTTTGTCAATGTGGTGGATAGCCCAAGTCTTTGTACCTTCGTTATGCCGGCAATAGTCGACCGGTCACCCGTTACCATCGCAATTGGCACTGCTGGAACGGCACCGGTGTTGGCACGCTTGTTACGAGGGAAAATCGAGGCGCTTATTCCCCATCGCTTTGGGGCCCTGGCGGGGTTGGCGGCGAAATACCGAGATAAAGTGAAAGCGGCTTTGCCCAAGGGTTCAAGCAGAAAGGCTTTTTGGGAAGAAATCTTTGAAGGACAGGTTGCCGAGCAGATCCTTTCGGGAAATCAGGCGGGCGCTGAACAGCAACTTCTGGCGCGTATCGAAGAGGGTGCAGCACCCTCGCGTGGTGAAGTCTATTTGGTCGGTGCAGGCCCTGGCGACCCTGATTTGCTCAGCTTTCGTGCGCTAAGACTTATGCAGAAAGCAGATGTTGTTATTTACGATCGACTTGTTTCAAAAGAAATTTTAAATCTTGTTCGCCGTGATGCGAACCGCCTCTATGTCGGAAAGGAGGCCAGCAACCACTGTGTTCCACAGGATCAGATTAATGAGTTACTTTATAAACTGGCTAAGGAAGGCAAGCGGGTCTTGAGGTTAAAGGGTGGAGACCCCTATATTTTCGGTCGCGGTGGCGAAGAGGCAGAGAAATTGTTTGCCGAGGGTATTCCATTTCAAGTGGTGCCCGGGATCACTGCAGCATCGGGAGCATCAACCTATTGTGGTATTCCCTTGACTCATCGTGATTATGCACAATCGGTTACCTTTGCAACCGGCCACCTGAAGAATGATGCTGTGGATCTCGATTGGCCTTGTCTTGCTCGGGAGAATCAGACGCTGGTTATTTATATGGGGCTGGGTGGGTTAAGTGTTATATCCAAGCAGCTCATCGCCCACGGCATGACTGCTGACATGCCTGTCGCCGTCATACATAAGGCCACCCAGGCTGAGCAACGGGTCTTGATTAGTGATTTAACTCAGGTGGTTCAAAAAGTGAAGGATGAAAATATGATGCCGCCAAGTCTCTTAATTATTGGGCGGGTGGTTGAGCTTTACGATCACTTGAATGCTCAGTAACGGTCCAAATTTAAGCATTTTTCTCTCATTACGGCGAGTCTAGCCGCGTGGTTATTTACCGGAAGTTGTTATTTTCGGGCTATGATGATGGCCTGGTATGGTTGATCAAACAGAGTAAGTGCGCGAGGAGTGTATGCCGACAATTACTGTCAACGATGTAGATATTTCTTATTACGACGAGGGGCAGGGTGAACCCATTGTGTTCTTGCATGGTCTGGGGGTGAGTCGAAAAGACTGGCAGCCTCAGATTGAGTACTTTAGACGTAATTTCAGAGTGATTGCGCCCGATTTTCGAGGCCACGGTGACTCGGCAGCACCGGATACCAATTATAGTGTGCCCATTCACGCCGCCGATATACTGGCGTTAATGGATGCGTTGGGTATTGAGTCTGCCCACGTGGTGGGTCTGTCTATGGGCGGAATGGTGGCCTTTCAGCTTGCAGCAGATGCACCTGATCGATTGAAAACAATGACCATAGTTAACTCGGGCCCCGCACTACCAAACGATTCATTTGCCGCAAAAAAAATGCTCTGGACAAGGGTGTTGATGATCAGGCTATTTGGGATGAAGGCCTTTGGTCGAAAAGTCGCTGAAAATATGTTTCCTGGTGAGGGGCGAGAGGGGTTGATTGAGGTGGTGGCAGCTCAGATTGCCAGCAATCCGAAGAAGATCTATTTGCGTAATTTAAAATCATTGTTTGGTTGGGGAGTGCTGGGTCAGCTTGCTGCTATAGCAACACCCACATTGATGCTGACCGGTGATAAAGATTATTCGCCCGTGGCCATTAAGCAGGCGGTGGTTGATGCCATGCAAAATGCTAGATTGGTCGTAGTCCCTGATTCAGGACATGGCACGCCCATCGAGAAACCCGAGGAAACAAATCGTGCGATTGAATCATTTGTCAGCTGACTTTAAATGTTGCTTGATGAGCCGCTTTAGTTTTCGTTTCGTTGTATCTCCGTGTTTGAAAACCTCATGAGCTTTGTAGAATTCTAGTACCCTAAGTTCGACGACGTTAGGTTCAAAATAAATGTCTGGCATCATGGTGACCAGCTTTTCTCGAATAATACTTTTTTGCATTACTTGATAGGTATTGAATACCGCCTCTGATAATGAGGGAAGCTTTTCGGAGACGGTCCTCTCGCCGATCACATCTACAGCGATGGTTAAATCACAATCCCTTGGAAGTAGGTCAAAGGGAACCGGGTTGACAGCGCCCCCATCAATGAGCACTCGATTCCGTATTTTTACGGGCTCAAATAATCCGGGTAGAGACATGCTAGCACGAATTGCTGGAATTAAGGTTCCTTTGTCCAGAACAACTTGTTGTCGGCTCCAGAAATCAGAGGCGACCACTTTTAGGGGAATGTTCAGTTGGGAGAACCGGGTCGCGTGAACAGACTCAAACAGGTAGGTAAGCAGATTTTCTACTCTCAATAATCCGCGGCCGCGAAACTGAGGTCCAATAAAGTCCAGCCATTTGAAAATGTGCTTTCGGGTGACAATGTGTTTGAGTGACTCATTTTCCTTAAGGCTAAACTCAAGAAAAATAGCCCTCATTTCAGCAGTCGACATACCGGCACAGTACATCGCACCAATTAATGCTCCTATGCTTGTGCCCGCTATAAAACAGGGTTGTAGATCTAATTCTTCCAGAGCTTCAAGTATCAGTACATGACTGATGCCCTTTGCTCCACCGCCCCCAAGGGCTAATCCCACTTTTTTCTTCATAGTCATTACATGATTCCAGAATTTAATCGATTGTCGGTTGATTTACTTCATTAATTCCGGTTTATTGCTGCGTACTAAAATAATAGCTGGGAATTTCCTGTGGCCGTTAATAAAGAGATGATTAAGCTTCACCCCTCATGGTTGGCTGTTTTGAGTCGTGAGTTTGAAAAACCCTACATGGCGAAGTTGAGGCAGTTTCTGTCAGAGGAAAAGGCCAACGGCAAGATTGTTTACCCCGCGGGTTCAAATTGGTTTTCAGCATTCAATGACACGCCTTTTGATCAAGTGAAGGTTGTTATCTTGGGGCAAGATCCCTACCACGGTCCACAACAAGCTCATGGGTTATGTTTTTCGGTTCTTCCCGGCGTTGCGACTCCCCCGTCATTAAAAAATATTTACAAAGAGCTGCAGAGCGACCTTGGAATACCACCCGCAGCTCATGGTTGTCTTACCTATTGGGCTCGCCAAGGGGTATTGTTGCTCAATGCGACATTGACGGTGGAGCAGGGGAATGCCGGTGCCCATCAGGGCCAGGGTTGGGAGCAGTTTACCGATCGTGCGGTTGCTCTTCTTAATGAGCAGCGCCAGGGGTTAGTCTTTATGCTTTGGGGGAGTTACGCCCAAAAAAAAGGGGCTTTTATTGATAAAAGTAAACATCTTGTTTTGACGGCACCACATCCTTCTCCGCTATCTGCTCATCGAGGATTTCTGGGTTGCAGGCATTTTTCACAAGCCAATCATTATTTGGAGAAACAGGGTAATAAGCCGATTGACTGGCAGTTGCCTCCTGTTGAACAAGTGGCTGCAGAGATAAAAGCAAGCTGACCCTGAAGTAGGGAAGCAGTTGTTGGTTAGTGATGGTCGACTTTGAGAGGAGGGTGGCTGGCTTTTGCCCTGAGCCAATTAAGCCCTTTTAAAATTGAGGGTTGGGCGACTATTCGCCTTTCTAATACATATTTTCCTGGGTAGTCCAGTAATAAGAGTCCTACCGCAGCAGTAAGCAACCCTTGTCCGGGCAAGAACAGCATTAGTATTCCGCCAAAGAGCAGCAATAAGCCAAGTAGATTTTTTCCAACTAACAGTGAAAATCGTACGACTGGATGTTGTTGTTTCATGTTGGTTGGATTGCGGCGATGGTGTAGAAAGTAATCTTCAGGAATTCTCGATACCAGCCAAGGCAAGGCCAGAAGGCTGGCTATAAAAGTAATCAATGAGATTATGCTAAGCCAGGTGAGCAGTGTTTGATGTTCTGTGATCCAGTCAATCATTTGAGATTCAATGTGTTGTGGATGATAGATGCCGTGTTATTAGCTTGCCTTTCGAGAGAGCCCGCTGACAACAAAGTTTAATTTATACTTTAATACCTACTTATAACCAACTGATATTACTGGGTTATCTTGTAAGGCATTGGCTGCTTTTCTACAGCTCGTGGTTGTCCTTCTCCGATGATTAATGTGTCTGATGAGGCGGCCTCATCTGTCAGCACAACTAATAACTCCAGATGACTGTCATCGGCATTTGCTGCTAGCACAATGTTTCCGATACTTTGTTTTTGGTCGACCAGATAACAGGGTGTTCCCGGTGCGGGCAAGAGCATTGCCTTGGTTGTTAACCGGTACATTCTACGTTTAAGTTTGCCCAGGTATTTCATCCGAGCTACGACTTCCTGGCCCGTGTAGCACCCCTTTTTAAAGCTGATGCCGCCAATCGCCTGCAGGTTAAGCATTTGGGGGATGAACATTGTTGAGGTTTCGGTTTGTAACAGACCAAGGCCGGCTCTGATGTCCTCTAACAGCCAGGCTTCAGTGCCTGTGGGGGTTGCTGTATTGGCGAGTTGCTCCCACACAGCTTGAGCGGTTTCGGTGGGAATGATCAACAACTGGCGACCATCGCTATATGAATATTTGTGCGTGGAAGAAACGCTGCTTGCCAGTGTTTCGGCATTGGGGCCGCTAATACCGATACATTGATATAGCTCGGTATTATCAACTAACTCTGTTTTGAAGAATGCTGCAAATTTTGATAGTTCGTCCATGCTTGGTTCAACCAGCGAGCGGTTCATCAGCATAACTAATTGGTCTTCACCAGGCTGGCACAGAATAAAGTTGGTCAGCATTCTTCCTTTGGGGTTACATCGAGCTCCGAACAGATTATGGTGGGCATCCAGTTGTTGAACATCACAGGTTATTTGCCCCTGAAGGAACCGGGCTGAGTCAGGTCCTGAGATTGACAGCAGTCCCATATGGATAAGAGGGGTGATGGTCGTTTGGCCTTGAATGACGGGGTAATCTTTGGGGTGTTCCCCAAAAGAGATGGAATTTTCCCCAAGAAAAGAAGCACCTTGCCCACGCAAAAAAGAATGCCAGTTATTCATGTTAACCCCAATTGAGATAAGCCCAACATCTTAGTGGGTAAACCTAGCCAGTTCCACTATAATGGCCGTCCTTTTTAATCTGAGATATATAGGTAGTGTAGATGGATAGAAACCGACTTTTTTGGGCGAGCCGGCGGGGTATGCTTGAATTGGATCTGGTATTGCTGCCTTTCCTTGAAAAAATTTACCCCACTTTGGAACAGGAAGATAAAGAACGCTATTGGCGCCTTCTCGACTCAGAAGATCAGGATATGTTTGGCTGGTTTCTGCGGCGTGAAGATCCAGAAGATGCTGACTTACAAAGGATTGTAAAAATTATTCGTGAGACTCGATCACAAACCCGTTGAGATCTCTCTTCGGCAATCAAGACTTCTTTTGCTTTGGATAATCATTGTTCATAGTGCCGCAGCAGTTGTTCTTGTTTTTCTAAAGCTGTCTTTCATGGTTCTTGCTCCGTTGCTAATGATTATTTTGGCAGGGTTCTGCTTGTCGTATGCGCAATGGTGTAGGCCTGTCTGGATAACAATCACTTGTAACAAAGATGGCTGGGCTCTAGAGAGTGTCGAGGGTGTTCAACCTGTTCGGCTCCACTGGCACTATCGATTTGGTGAAATATTAATCATGGGGTTTTGTGGTGAGAGGCTCGGGAAGGTAGCTATTCCATTATTGCCAGATAGTGCTAACGCTGAGCAATTGAGGCAGCTTAGGCAGATCTTGTTGTTAGTCTCGCCAGCTGATTCCCGTTAATCTTTATTAACGATGATGTTCTGTCCGGCATAGTTGATTGGAACCATGATGGTGTCTTTGGCGATGGGTGATATATTGGGATAATCGAGCGTGTAATGTAGCCCCCGGCTTTCTTTTCGCTGTTTTGCGCATCGAATGATCAGTTCTGCCACCAGCACCAAGTTGCGTAGTTCAAGCAGGTCCCTGCTGATTTTGTAGTTGCTGTAATAATCCTGGATTTCCTTCTGCAGTAATTCCACCCGGTGTTTGGCGCGCTCTAGACGTTTTTGAGTTCGAACAATACCGACATAGTCCCACATAAAACGACGTAATTCGTCCCAGTTATGCGATATCACAACATCTTCATCGGAGTGTGTGACGCGGCTTTCATCCCAAGGTCTTGCCGGTTCGTGCATAGGGATACTGGAAATGGTCTGATTAATAGCATTCGCTGCCGCTCTGCCATAGACAACACATTCCACCAGCGAATTACTGGCCATACGGTTCGCGCCATGCAAGCCGGTAAAGGCTGTTTCCCCAATGGCATAAAGGTTCCACAGGTCCGTTTGCCCCATTTTGTTGACCATGATGCCACCACAGGTGTAGTGAGCGGCAGGTACTACGGGAATGGGTTCTTTCGTGATATCAATGCCATAAGCCAAGCACTGGGCTTTGACCGTGGGAAAGTGGCTTTCAATAAATTCAGCAGGTTTGTGGGTGATGTCCAGATACACGCAGTCACTACCCAGTCGTTTCATTTCATGGTCAATGGCACGAGCTACGATGTCTCTGGGTGCGAGCTCGGCCTTTTTGTGGAACCGCGACATAAAACGCTCGCCGTTAGGCAGCCTTAAGTAGGCCCCTTCACCACGCAGTGCTTCCGTCATTAGGAAAGCTTTAGCGTTAGGGTGGTAGAGGCAGGTTGGATGGAATTGGTTAAACTCCATGTTGGCCACTCTGCAGCCCCGACGCCAAGCCACGGCGATACCGTCTCCAGTCGCACCATCGGGATTACTGGTGTAAAGATACGCCTTGCTAGCGCCACCGGTTGCCAGGATGACAACTTTTGCCTGGAAGACACAAACCCGATCATTTTCAGTGTCCAGAACATAGGCACCAGTGCATCTGATACGACTGGAGTCTTTGTCGGCTTGAGTAATCAGGTCGACAATGACGTGGTGTTCAAATAATTCTATGTTGTTACTGTTGATGACGCTGTCTGCAAGTGAGCTCGAGACTTCTTTGCCGGTGGCGTCAGCGGTGTGAAGAATTCGGCGATGGCTGTGTCCACCTTCCTGGGTTAGGTGGTATTCAGTATTGTTTTCGTTCTGTGTAAATTTGACGCCTTGCTCTATCAGCCAGTGGATTGCATCTGGGCCATTTTCAACCGTGTATTTAACAGTATCTTCATGGCAGAGTCCGGCACCAGCAATCAGTGTGTCCTGAATATGGGCGTCGGTTGAATCCTCGTTGTCAAAAACCGCGGCTATGCCTCCCTGGGCAAACCAGGTGGAGCCTGAGTTAATGGCGCTCTTGCTAAGTAGCGCAACTCGGTGGTGGTCAGCCAACTGTAGCGCGACTGTCATTCCTGCAGCACCGCTTCCGATGACAAGGACATCATGGTTGTGGGATTTGTTCATTTACGGCCTAGGTACCTCAAAATCCATCGATCGCATGATAGTATAGCGGGGCAAAAATAAACACTGGCATCATTTCAGTTAACTGAGAGTGAGAACTATTTGCAGATCAAGTGGTCTAGCAAGCTGCCAGAAGTTATTGCCGGGGATTATTGGAGCAGCTATGGAAGCCGAGAAGGCAAAAGATACAGATAAGCAGTTAGTTGCTCGGGTTCAAAAAGGGGACAAGAGAGCTTTCGATATGCTGGTATTAAAGTATCAGTACAAGGTGCATGCTATTGTAAGCCGATATATTAAGGACTTCGACGAAGTTAACGATGTGGTTCAAGAGGCGTTTATCAAAGCCTATCGCGCGTTGGCAAAATTTCGTGGAGAAAGTGCCTTCTATACATGGTTGTACCGTATCGCGGTTAATACCGCTAAAAACTATCTTGTCGCTAGAAACCGTAGACCGCCAGCGAGCGATGTCGACGCGGGGGATGCAGATTATTATGAGGGCAGTGATCGGCTTCGGGATATCGATACGCCTGAAAATTTGCTTTATCGCGATGAGTTGGAGGAAATTGTCGATCAGTCTATAAGAGATTTGCCAGAAGATCTCCGCACCGCTGTAACTTTGCGTGAATTTGAGGGTCTCAGTTATGAGGAAATTGCTGAGGTAATGGATTGTCCTGTTGGGACAGTAAGATCGAGAATATTCCGAGCAAGGGAAGCAATTGATGAAAGGGTTCGATCTTTGGGAAATTAATCCCTCATTGTTGAACCTTTTGTTGAGACCTCGGTCTTACAGCTAGTTTTTCGATAAACTGCTAGGTAGCGCTAAGGTTGTTTGGCCGATAATGGCGAGGCCAATTTCTTCAAGGCGTGAAGTAGCGTTGAGTTAATAGTAACCCGAGGTAGATGCAGGCATGAGTGACAATAATATTCAAATAAAAGAATCTCTGTCCGCGCTTATGGATGGCCAAGCCGATGAACTGGAAGTTCGCCGAGTACTTAAGAATGTTTCCGAAAACGATGAACTTCGTGATACTTGGCGTCGTCATCAAATGGCCGCGGCTGCTATGCGTCGTGAGTTACCAGAGCAAGTCGTTGATTATTCTGTAGCTATTCGCAATGCAATTGACGAAGAGCCAAATCTTAATGAAAAAGTGGGTTTAGAGCGCTTTATTAAGCCTCTAGGGCGTTTTGCTGTGGCGGCATCGGTTGCGGCTATTGCCGTTATTGGTGTGCAGCAATATAGCCAACCCATTAATCATGAGGCAGCGCCATTGGCGGCTGTGAACGAGGTGAAGGTTGATTTGGTTTCACCCCAACTGAGGACGGCCTCTGAGTTCGGGATTCCACCTGTGACTGCACGCACTGTAAGTGCTACCACTAACAACGGTCAGCAGGGCTACACGGCACCGCGTTCGGTTGTTCAAGTGACCTCTATCGCTCCAGACCAGGTGACACGTGAACAGGTCCAGGCCTACCTAAATGAATTAATGTTGCGGCATACGGAGCATGCGGCAATGAACACCAACCAAGGGATGTTGCCCTTTGCTCGCATGCCAGCTGACCAGGATTAGTGAACATATCTTACTGAAACCTAAGTCGTTGAATTACTATTTATCCAAATTCTTCTTGAGGTACTGTTTGGCGGTCATATTGACTATGACCGCTGCATTACCGTCTTATGCGCTTGATGACCTTTCTTCTGTTTCTGACTTGCTAAAACGTATGGCCGAGGCTAATCGGCAGTTGACCTATCAGGGTATTTTCTCCTATGAGCATGGTGGTACGTTAAAAACTGTTAAGGTGTTGCATACGGTTCGTAAGGGTCAGGAGTTCGAACGTATTATCCACCTGAGTGGGCCTAAGCGTGAGGTGATCAGGCGAGGCAATGACTTGAATTGTCAGCGTTTGGGTGATGCCATTTTGCGAGGGGCTGCGCCTGGATTGGCGAACATTTCTCGAGGGCACCTTGAAGATTATTATAGTCTTTACGAAAAAGGTGAGGATCGGGTAGCCGGCCGTGATGTAACCGTTGTTCATGTTGTGCCAAAAGACGACTATCGCTACGGTTATGCGTTAGGTGTTGATCAAGAAACAGGGCTTTTACTGCAATCTATGTTGATTGGAAGTAATAAGCGTGTCTTGGAGCGTTTTCAGTTTGTAGATGTGTCTGTTGGTGTAATGATTGATGATATGGCTCTTGAGCCGACCCTTACGGATCACCATTCTGCATCCGTTGAAACAGCTACTTGTCTAGATAACGAGGTGGATGAGACGGCAACTCCAAAACAGTGGCAGATGTCATGGTTGCCTCCCGGGTTTGCTTTGTCAGGCTATAGTGTCTCTCCTGTTACCCAGAGAGAGACCTTTGTGTTTACTGATGGGCTTGCGGTGTTTTCTGTATTTATTGATGCTGATGAATCTATCAATTTGCCCAAAATACAGGCGCAAAGAGGTGCAACAGTCGCATTCTTGAATCATCTTGAGATTAATAAGAATAACTATGCAGTTTGCGTTGTGGGTGAAGTGCCGATAGTGACAGCTAAAAAAGTGGCAGAATCGGTTAAGCATATTCCATAGCGTCGTTCCCCTATTGGCTGGATGAAAGTGTTTTAACGTAGAAATAACTGTTCTACTCTTATAGCGTACGCAAGATTTATATGGGTTTTAATTCAGGGTAGATGTTTTGATAAAAGAAACAGGCCGGATCATAGCAGTTGAAGGTGACGGAGTATGGGTGGAAACCATACAGCAGTCTGCCTGTGAGTCTTGCTCAGCCCAAAAAGGCTGTGGACAAAGCCTGCTTGCAAAGGCTACCGGTAAAACCACAGCAATTCGTGTGTTGCCCGGCGATTGCAGCCTGCAGGAAGTATGTGTGGGCGATGAGGTTGTTATTGGTATTCCCGAGCAAGTGGTCGTTAACGGTACTTTGTTGGTCTACTTGTTACCATTGTTAATTATGGTCGTAGGAGCAGTAGTTGCCGGCAATGTTTATGAGGGCGACATCAGCACAGCAATAGGAGGGGTGCTTGGGTTGGCTGGGGGGAGCCTACTGGTGAGGTTCCACTCTTACTACAATAGAAATAACAATGAGGTACACCCGACCTTGTTGGGATAATTTACATGACAAATGACTCTTAGCTCTTAATCTCCCAGCTTTTAGTTGTGTGAGTTAACGTCTAAGCGGTGGTAGGAGACATTATTCTGAAGCAGTTTCTGACACTTTTTTTGTTCTTTGGTATCTTTTGGAGCGGGCAGGGTGAAAGCCATGGCCTACCCAGCTTTACTGGCTTGATTGAGCGAGCATCACCGGCGGTTGTCAAGATTGATACGGTTCAGGCAGAAACACATCAAACAACCCCTTCAATGCCACAGTCTGAAGCACCAGAAACTTTTCAAGACTTATTTGAACATCGGAGAAATCAGCCAGATTTAGCACGCTCGACAGGGTCTGGGTTTGTTATCTCAAGTGATGGTCACGTTCTGACCAATTATCATGTTGTTGTAGGTGCGAGTGAAATTGTTGTTCGCTTAATTGATCGGCGTGAATTTGATGCTGAAGTTATTGGTGTTGATTCACGTTCAGACTTGGCGCTCCTTAAAATTGATTCAACTGACCTTCCGTTTTTGAAATTCGCGATGCCGGGTAAGTTGAAAGTCGGTGAGTGGGTGTTGGCCATTGGATCTCCATTTGATCTGGATTATTCGGCGAGCGCCGGTATTGTCAGTGCTATTGGGCGAAGTATTCCAACCGCTAAGGGTGAAAACTACGTTCCTTTTGTTCAGAGTGATGTTGCGATTAATCCCGGCAATTCAGGTGGGCCACTGCTCAATCTGGATGGCGAGGTAATTGGGGTTAATTCCCAGATATTTACCCGCTCTGGCGGCTCTATGGGGGTCTCGTTCTCAATCCCATCAAGCGTTGCTCTGGAGGTGGTTGGGCAGCTTATGGCCAAGGGGAGTGTTGACCGGGGATGGCTTGGTGTATTTATTCAGAACGTGGATAAAGATTTGGCCCGGTCGTTGGGTTTGGTCGACCCATCTGGAGCGCTGGTTGCTCAAGTAGAACCAGGTAGCCCCGCAGATAAGGCAGGCATATTAGCGGGAGATGTGATCATCAGCTTTGATGGCCAAAATATTCTGCATTCAACGGATCTTCCCCATATTGTAGGACTCATTGCTCCGGGTAAAAAAGTGATAGCCACCATCATTCGCGAAGGTGAGGCTATGAATATGAATATCGTTATTGGTACATTGCCTGGCGCCAAGGCGATGACCAACGCCATTCTAGAAAATGGTGTGGATAAACTTGGCCTTGAGGTCTCTGCGGTAGACCGCTCCCGGGTGGGTCGGTGGCGAGGCGGCGTCGTGGTCGAAACTGTATCTTTGGATTCTCCCGCTTTCCACGCAGGCGTTAAAAAGGGGGATATCATCATTCAAATTGGTTACAACAGTATTGATAACTTAGCTGAATATCGTGAGTCTTTGAAAGCTATACCTGTTGGTGTGTTAGTGCCTATTCGATTTATACGTGAAGGCCTATCACTTAATACGAGTATAAAAATTGAGAATTAAGCAACTTTCGATAATTATGTTATTTAATAAGTGGTTAGATTAAGAGCCAATCCATTTTATTCCTATTTCAATCCGTGGCTTCGGCATGACAAATAGGCTAGACTGCACGCCCAAAATCAATCCACATGCCATTACTGGCAACAACCTATATAGAAGCGCTGTGTCAGATCTTAGTCATATTAGAAACTTTTCCATTATTGCTCATATTGATCATGGTAAATCCACGATTGCTGACCGTTTTATCCAAGTATGCGGTGGTCTTTCCGAGCGAGAAATGGCCGAGCAAGTGCTCGATTCAATGGATATCGAGCGCGAACGAGGCATTACCATCAAAGCCCAGAGTGTAACGCTCGATTACACGGCAAAAGATGGAAGAACATATCAGCTCAATTTCATTGATACCCCCGGTCATGTGGATTTTTCCTATGAGGTTTCACGCTCTCTCGCTGCGTGTGAGGGCGCTCTTTTGGTGGTGGATGCTGGGCAGGGTGTCGAAGCTCAATCTGTAGCAAACTGCTATACAGCGATAGCACAAGGGCTTGAAGTGCTTCCTGTTCTGAACAAGATGGATCTACCCCAGGCTGAGCCGGAAAAAGTCATCGAGGAAATTGAGGATATTATCGGCATTGATGCTCAGGACGCTGTTCGTTGTAGCGCTAAAACCGGAATTGGTATCGAAGACATTCTTGAGCAGCTTGTATCAAAAATACCTCCTCCCGTTGGTGATATAGATGCACCACTACAAGCACTTATTATTGACTCCTGGTTTGATAATTACCTAGGTGTGGTCTCTCTGATTCGAGTCACTCAAGGTACCCTAAGTGTTAAGGATAAGATCGTAACGAAGTCGATTGGAAAGGCTCATATCGTCGATGACGTTGGTGTTTTTACACCGAAACGAAAGAGCACGGGAGTACTGAGAGCGGGTGAGGTTGGGTTTTTAGTCGCGGGCATCAAGGATATTCACGGTGCACCAGTCGGCGATACCTTTACACATGTAAATATGCCCGATGTGCCCGCTTTGCCAGGGTTTCAGAAAGTAAAACCTCAGGTCTATGCAGGCATGTTTCCCATTAGCTCTGATGACTTTGAAGATTTTCGCGAGGCGCTTTCAAAGCTCACCTTAAATGATGCGTCACTGTTTTATGAGCCTGAGAGTTCAGATGCTTTGGGCTTTGGTTTCCGTTGTGGTTTCCTTGGAATGCTTCATATGGAAATCATCCAGGAGCGACTCGAGCGTGAGTATAATCTTGATCTCATCACCACCGCACCAACAGTGGTTTATGAGATTTTGAAAACTGACGGCAGTATTATTCATATTTCTAATCCCTCCGATTTGCCTGACCCGGTTTATATCGACGAAATGAGAGAACCTCTCTGTGAGGCCAATATCCTGGTGCCTAAGGATTATGTCGGTAACGTGATGACGCTGTGCATAGAAAAGCGCGGTACACAAAAGGACATGCAGTTTGTGGGCGGTCAGGTTTCACTCACCTATGAATTGCCAATGAGTGAAGTGGTGATGGACTTTTTTGATCGACTAAAATCTGTCAGCCGTGGTTTTGCATCATTGGATTATAGTTTTACCCGGTTTCAGGATGCCCCGCTTGTTAGGCTGGATGTGTTGATCAATGGCGATAAAGTCGATGCTCTGGCGGTGATCATCCACCGTGGTAATTCACAGTATAAGGGGCGTCAGCTAACAGAAAAAATGAAAGAGTTGATACCCCGTCAAATGTTCGATGTGGCTATTCAAGCCGCCATTGGTGGACACGTTATTGCTCGTACCTCTGTGAAAGCATTGCGAAAAAACGTCACTGCAAAATGTTATGGTGGCGATGTGTCAAGGAAGAAAAAGTTGTTGGAAAAGCAGAAAGAGGGCAAGAAACGCATGAAGCAGGTGGGTAGTGTTGAAATTCCCCAAGAAGCCTTCCTGGCTGTTTTGAAGACCGATAGTTGAGGCGTTTGAATGGATATTAATTTTCCTTTGATACTCATGATACTGGTTATCGTGACGGGTATTGTGTGGTGTTTAGATCGACTGATTTTAGCCAAAAAACGTGGCGATCAAGCCACACCGACATGGATTGAGTACAGCGGCTCATTTTTTCCGGTGTTACTGGTAGTTTTTGTACTTCGGTCATTCTTGTTTGAACCCTTTCAGATTCCCTCTGGTTCAATGATTCCTACGCTGAAAGTAGGTGATTTCATTCTGGTAAATAAGTTTACCTACGGTATCAGGTTGCCTGTAACAGGGACTAAAGTGCTAGCTGTTAATGAACCGAAACGTGGGGATGTCATGGTATTCTTCCCGCCTAATGATGAACGATATTTCATTAAGCGCGTTTTAGGTTTGCCCGGCGATCAGGTAAAAATTGTCAATAACAATGTGTATATCAATGGTGAGCTGGCTCAACAAAAGCCTCGCGCTGAGGTTTCGGAAGACCCTCGGTTTGTCATCATGGATGAACAGTTGGGCGATGTACTTCACCGGATGCAGAAAAGTGAAGTGGCCGGGCGCCTTGGACGAGACTTTACTATTGTTGTACCTGAGGGCCATTATTTCATGATGGGTGATAATCGTGATAATAGTAGCGATAGTCGTGTGTGGGGACCCGTTCCTGAAAAGAACATAGTGGGTAAAGCTGTTGCAGTATGGATGCACTGGGAATCATTTACCCATTTACCTAGCTTTAGCCGAGTTGGGAAAATCCAGTAACAATTGCTTGAAAAGATCAATGGAGATAAGTGCATGAGACATAACAAACAAAAAGGAATGACTCTTCTTGGTGGGCTTACGGCACTACTGATAGTGGGTTTTATTCTCACTGCAGTATTTAAGGTGGGGCCGCTCTATCTGGATAACTCTTTTGTTCGGGCTGCTATTGATTCTCTGGCCCAGGAAAATATCCACACGATGACCGATAAAGATGTCAGGAAAAAACTCTATGCTTTTTTTGATATCAATAACATACGTGATATCGATACCAAACAGATTAAAATTATCCGCGAGAAGACCAAAACACTGGTTACTCTGGACTATGAAAAACGTATTAACTTCATGGGTAATGTTGACGTAGTGGTGCGTTTTGAAAATACCTATGACAGTTCCAAGCAATAGATGAGTTGACCCTAGAGAGTGCATATTTCTAAACAACGATTATTGGGGCGGATAGGTTATCAATTTAACGATCCAGCTTTATTGGATCTTGCTTTGACCCACCGAAGCTATGGCCCCAAGAATAATGAGCGACTTGAATTCCTTGGTGATGCGGCGCTGAACTTCATTATTGGACACGCTATCTATCAACGGTTACCCGAGGTCAAAGAAGGTGAGTTAAGCCGCTATCGGGCAAATCTTGTAAAAGGCGTGACGCTTACTGAGATCGCCAACGAGTTAAAACTGGGTAATCACCTGCGCCTTGGTGCCGGAGAGATGAAATCAGGCGGACACCACCGGGCGTCTATTCTGGCGGATAGTGTCGAGGCAATCATTGGTGCTATTTACCTTGATGGCGGAATGCCTTGCTGCGAAAGTTCAGTACTTCGATGGTATGAAG
>DFBC01000166.1:15056-41955 GCA_002367235.1 Cellvibrionales bacterium UBA3090 | reverse complement strand
CATAACCAACAATTTACCGTACATTGCATAATCGACGTGCTAAAAAAACCGACCATTGGTCATGGTAGCAGTCGTCGCAATGCCGAAAAACAGGCTGCAGCAACAGCCCTTAAAGGATTGATTAAATGATGTTGACTGAACCCACCCAACACTGTGGCTATGTGGCTATTGTTGGACGCCCCAATGTGGGTAAATCAACATTGCTGAATCACCTGTTGGGGCAAAAAATCAGTATTACATCACGGAAGCCTCAAACTACCCGCCATAATACTCTCGGAATCAAGACAGAGGGTGACACTCAACTTATTTTTGTCGACACCCCAGGTCTTCATTCAAATCAACAGAAAGCGATTAACCGCTATATGAACCGTGCTGCAGAGAGTGCAATACGCGATGTAGATGTGGTCGTTTTTGTCGTTGATCGCAGCGTTTGGACTGAGGCGGACGAAAAGGTTGCCGAGGAGATTGCCAAGTCGAAAGCGCCAGTGATTATTGCCATAAACAAACTGGATCGACTTGAAAGCAAGGCTGATTTGTTGCCACACCTACAAACCCTTTCTCAACGTTTCCCCGACGCCAAATTGATTCCCATTTCTGCATTGCTTGGGCAACAACTGGAGCAGTTGGAAGAAGCTATACAAAAGCATATTCCCGAAGCAACCCATTATTTTCCAGAAGATCAAATTACTGACCGTAGCCAGCGGTTCCTTACCGCAGAGCTGGTTCGGGAAAAGATCACTCGTCAGCTTGGCGCTGAAGTGCCCTACGAAGTTACGGTTGAAATTGAAGCATTTAAATACGAAGGAAATATCTGTCATATCAATGCCCTGATTCTTGTAGAAAGGGACGGCCAGAAGAAAATTATTATTGGTGACAAAGGCAGCCGTTTGAAAAAAATAGGTCAGCAGGCAAGGCTTGATATGGAAAAGTTATTGGATTGCAAGGTCATGCTTAATTTGTGGGTTAAGGTTCGTCGAGGCTGGTCTGATGATGACCGTGCACTGCGCAGTCTTGGGTATGACGAATAGTCTGCTTTCAATCAGTTGTATGGCCACCTTTGTACCGTTTTATCATCGCTTTTAGCGATAGGTTAGTTCCCTAGGGGTGGATCAATATGCGAGTTGATAGTGAACCAGCATTTGTACTTCATGCTCGACCCTACCGCGAGACAAGTCAGTTGGTTGATGTGTTCACTCGTCATCATGGCCGCTTTCGAACCGTAGCTAAAGGTTTTCGTCGCGCAAGAGCTGCTTCAAGGCATCTTTCACCTTTTGCCCCATTGCTAGTTAGTTGGACGGGGAAGGGTGATCTAAAAAATCTGATAAATACCGAGCAGGCTGGGGCATCGTTTATGCTTTCAGGTGATCGTCTTTATAGTGGGCTTTACCTCAATGAATTGCTGCTGAGGCTATTAGCTGAAAATGACCCGCATCTTCGGCTTTTTGATCACTACCTTGAAGTATTGCAGAAGCTTGCCAGTGATGAACCGATAGAACCACCTTTGCGTAAGTTTGAATTCTGTTTGCTCGATGAAATTGGCTATGGCCTTGCTGTGGATGTCGATGCTATGACAGGCGAGCCAATTTCACTGGAGAGCTGGTATTGGTTTGACCCATCCATGGGGTTTGTAGCGGGACACAAGTCTAGTGATAATCATCGATCTCCCAATTGGTTTCACGGCGCCGAACTGCTTTCGATTCATGAAGCTCGCGATCATAGTGCCGCTGTTGGTCGGACAAAAAAACGGCTAATGCGACTCGCTATTCAATCTCATATTGGCGCTAAGCCGCTAAGAAGCAGAGAGTTATTTGCAGCATTGCCTAAGGTGGAACAGTGATTATTGGTATTGGTACAGACATTGTTCAAATAGATCGTATTAGACGGGTGCTCGAGCGCCGTGGGCGATCCTTTGCAGAAAGAATTTTATGTTCAGATGAGCTGAGCATTTTTGATAAGAAAAGTATGTCGGAATCATATCTGGCAAAGCGTTATGCCGCTAAAGAAGCCGCCAGCAAGGCATTGGGGACAGGTATTGGTTCAATATCCTGGCAGGATATGGAAATCAGTAACGATAGCCGCGGGGGGCCAGTACTTACCCTTAAAGGCGCGGCATTGCAGCGTATGCTGAAAATGGGGGGAACCCACGTGCACCTAAGTCTTTCGGATGAGAAGGATTTTGCGCTGGCTTTTGTTGTGCTGTCGGGTAACGGTTAGAAGCCGGGCGCGGGCTGGATAACATAGAATTTTTACCCGGCCTCCTGCATCAATTTAACTAGTCGATTTTTCCCTGCTCATAACTGATTGATAGGTGATAATTATGATTGCTTCTTGGTGCGCTCAGTTATTTTTCAAACAAAGGTCTTCCACACAAGATAAACTACGCATTTTATTTTAAGCATCGCTATGTTCAACGTGCTGTTACGAAACCAATACTAACAGCCAGATAGTGCATTATTTGGTAGAGAAATTGATGTCATATCCAACTATTGAGTCCTTTGTCGGAGGAACACCCCTAGTACAATTGCAAAGGCTTCCAGGTCATACAAGCAACACCATTTTAGTGAAGCTGGAAGGCAATAACCCTGCTGGCTCTGTGAAAGATCGACCCGCAATGAGCATGATTCAGCATGCAGAGGCCCGTGGTGAGATTCGTCCCGGGGATACGCTCATCGAAGCTACCTCGGGAAATACTGGCATCGCATTAGCGATGGCTGCGGCCATAAAAGGGTACAAAATGATCCTGATCATGCCGGAAAACAGTACGGAGGAGCGTAAAGCGGCAATGAGAGCCTATGGCGCTGAACTGATTTCAGTCAGTCAAGAAGAGAGCATGGAAGGGGCTCGCGATCTAGCTAAAGCAATGGAGTCTGAGGGAAAGGGCGTTGTGTTAGATCAATTTGGCAACATGGATAATCCACTTGCTCATTACGAGCATACTGGCCCCGAAATATGGCAGCAAAGTAATGGTAACGTTACACATTTTATCAGTTCAATGGGTACAACCGGCACGATCATGGGGGTCTCCCGCTACTTAAAAGAACAAAACCCTGACATTCAAATCATTGGGTTACAGCCAAAAGAAGGTGCGAGCATTCCCGGTATTCGGCGGTGGCCCAAAGAATATCTCCCCGAGATTTTTGATGCCTCTCGCGTTGATCGTACTATGGATATGGGGCAACAGGAGGCAGAGCAATGTATGCGTGCATTGGCCTGTGAGGAGGGGATCTTTTGCGGTGTGTCGTCTGGCGGTGCCGTGGCTGGAGCTCTACGTTTGTCTGATGAGGTTGAAAATGCGGTTATTGTCGCAATTATCTGTGATCGTGGGGATCGCTATCTATCCTCTGGTATTTATTAGTATGGCCGGTTTGTATTAAGTATACCGGGCAGTGTTGATAGGAAAGACTGTTTCTGAGCAAAGAGGCATGAGGGTACAGGTTGGAATATGGTTCAAGTTAGGCGTAGGCACCCCCTCCACGATGATGGAGATATTAGTATCGAGCAGTGGGTAACTGATCTACTTGATAGGGTTTCTAATGGCAATATTAGCCGAGATGTCCTGGTTGCCGCCTGTGAACTGGCGAAAAAGTCAGAGGCAAGTACCGATGGCCTGAATGATCAAGTCTGGGCTTCAACGGTGAGTAGCTTCCATACTGGCCTGGAAATGGCCGAAATTCTTGCTGAGCTGCATTTATACGATGAAGACAGTCTTGTAGCCGCAGTTCTTTATAGGGGCGTTCGGGAGGGCCGTATATCGACTGAAATTGTCAAGAAGCGGTTTGGTGAGAATGTCTCCAGATTGATAGAAAGTGTTCTACAAATGGCTGTCATCAGCACCTTGAGGGCCGACGGTGATGGTGGGGCCTTTGGTCATGCAGCCGCTCAGCAGGCCACCAAGGTCAGGGAGATGTTGGTTTCAATTATTGATGATGTGCGGGTTGCTCTGATCAAAATCGCCGAACGAACCTGTGCGATTCGTGCACTGAAAACAGCCTCTGAAGAGAAGCGTTTACGTGTTGCCCGCGAGATTTTTGACGTTTATGCCCCCTTGGCGCACCGGCTTGGCATCGGCCAGCTAAAATGGGAGCTGGAAGACTTGGCATTCCGATATCTGGAAAATGATGAATATATGCGCATTGCCAGATTACTTGATGAGCGGAGAATGGATCGCCAGCGCTATATTGAGGAATTAATCAATACGCTGAAAAACGAACTGGAAGAGTCTGGTATCAAAGGTGATATTGCTGGACGCGCCAAGCATATTTACAGTATTTGGCGGAAAATGCATCGCAAGGATATTGGCTTTTCACAGATATATGATATCCGTGCTGTAAGGGTCTTAGTTCCAAGCATTGCCGATTGCTACACAGTTCTAGGCATGGTCCATAGTCATTGGCGAAATATCCCCAACGAATTTGACGACTATATTGCCTCTCCCAAGGAGAATGGTTACCGCTCACTACATACGGCCGTCATCGGTCCACATCAAAAAGTGATTGAAATCCAAATCCGTACCTTTGAAATGCATGAAGAAGCAGAGTATGGCGTGTGCTCACACTGGCGTTATAAAGGTACAGACACCAAACCGACTGCCAATAGCTATGAAGATAAAATTGCCTGGCTGCGTCAGGTGTTGGAGTGGCATGAAGAGCTTGAGGAAGACCATGTTAAAGAACTCCTCAGTCTTGATAATGCTACAGATCGTATCTACGTGTTTACACCAGAAGGGCATGTGGTTGACTTGCCCGTTGGGTCAACCCCTTTAGATTTTGCATACAGAGTACATACATCAGTTGGGCACCGATGCCGCGGGGCAAAAGTGAATGGCCGAATTGTACCGCTTAATACTGCGTTGCAGACCTCTGATCAGGTCGTGATATTGACTGGAAAGCAAGAAGCCCCTAGCCGAGATTGGTTGTCCCCAGCACTACATTATTTGCATACCACCCGGAGCCGGGCCAAGGTGCAGCAATGGTTTCGTAAGCAGAATCACGATAAGAATGCACAAGCGGGTAAGGCCATGCTGGACCGTGAAATCCGACAGCTGAGTATTCCCAATATCGACATGGAAGCACTGGCCACTAAGTTTAATAAACACGGAGAGGACGGACTTTTTGCGGCCATTGGTGCGGGTGATGTGGGTATAGATCAGGTAGTTAATTCTGTTCTAGCTCAGTCGGGCATGAACAAAAAGCCGAGTAAAATCTATCCTGCAATGCCATCAAAAGCCAGCCGTTATGCTGAATCAGATATTTATATCTATGGTGTCGGAAACTTATTAACCCACATTGCCAAGTGTTGTAACCCTATTCCTGGAGACCAGATTAGTGGTTATGTCACCAATGGGCGGGGCGTATCTGTACACCGAAAAGATTGTGGGAATTTACTCCGGCTACAAGGCTCCGAGCCAGAGAGGGTTTTGGAGGTTCACTGGGGTGGTGCACCTAAACAGGGGTATCCAGTCAAAATCACCTTGGATTCATATGATCGCGGAGGTCTGCTAAGAGATATCACTGCCGTGTTGGATAAGGCTGGTTTGAATGTTTTATCTATGTCGTCTCAAACAGATCAAGGACGTGGCGGTGTGTCGGTACGAATGGATATTACCCTGGAGGTGACAAGTATCGATGAGCTGGGCGGCGTCATGTCACGTCTCAGGCAAATCCCGAATATGACGAATGTTCAGCGAGTGCAAGAGTCCTAGGGGTAACATGGAAAATCAAAAAAACCAGTTAGATGACCTATTGTATTTAATGCAGCGATTGAGGGATCCTCAAACAGGTTGTCCCTGGGATCTTAGGCAGACCTTCCAAACGATCGTTCCTCACACTATAGAAGAAGTCTACGAGGTAGTAGATGCCATTGAGCGTGAAGACTACAGGCATCTTAAGGAAGAGTTGGGTGATCTACTGTTTCAAATTGTTTTTTACAGTCAACTAGGAAAAGAGCAAGGCCTGTTTGAGTTTGCTGATATCGTGGCCGTACTTGTCCAAAAGCTGGTAGTGCGCCACCCTCATGTTTTTCCCGACGGAACACTCAACAGTAAGAGAGATGCAGAAGCCACACCTGACGAACAGCAGATAAAAAAAACCTGGGAATTGATTAAGTCTTCCGAGCGACAGAGCAAAGGTGCAGAGTCGATACTTGCAGATATTCCAGAAAGTCTTCCTGCCTTAACGCGTGCAGTGAAACTTCAAAAACGAGCTGCTAGCCACGGCTTTGATTGGCCATCGATCGATGGCGTAGTCGATAAGCTAGATGAAGAAACAGAAGAGTTTAAAGTAGCCCTTAAGGAGGGAGACCAGGCAGCTATTGAAGATGAGCTTGGGGATCTGATGTTTACTATGGCAAATTTGTGCCGTCACCTTGGACTCGATGCTGAAACAGTTTTGCGTAAATCAGGCAGAAAGTTTGAGCATCGCTTCCAGTTCGTTGAAAACAGTGTTCGGGCTACCGGCAAAACCCTGTCTGAAACAACTCTCGATGAGCTGGATCGCTTATGGGATCAGGCTAAACAACCGTAATCTCTGTGCTTTAAACAAGCCCACACCTTGTGAACGCGGGCATTTGTGTGTAAGGTTTGCGCCGATTAATGAAGAACTGGGTAACAAATAAATAATAAGTTACCCCCCTTTAAACCGGAGATCACTGATGAGAATTATTCTGTTAGGCCCACCCGGTGCCGGCAAAGGCACTCAGGCCACTTATATTACCGAGAAATTCGGTATCCCCCAGATTTCTACTGGCGATATGCTACGCGCAGCTGTGAAGGCTGGGACTGAACTTGGTCTGAAGGCCAAAGGTATTATGGCTTCTGGCGGATTGGTTTCAGACGACCTGATTATCGCCCTTGTTAAAGAGCGTATTCAGGAACCCGATTGCGTTAACGGTTTTCTCTTTGACGGATTTCCAAGAACCATTCCTCAAGCGGAAGCATTGTTGACGGAAGGTGTTGTCATCGATAAGGTGATTGAGATACATGTAGAAGATGAAGAAATTGTTGCTCGTCTTAGTGGTCGTCGTGTCCACGAAGGATCTGGGCGTGTGTATCACGTAAGCAACAATCCCCCCAAGCAGGAAGGGCTGGATGATGTGACTGGCGAGCCGCTAATACAGCGTGAAGACGATACGGAAGAAACAGTACGTAATCGTCTGAATGTCTATCATGATCAAACTAAACCGTTGGTAGGTTTCTACCAGGGGTTGGCTACATCTCAACCAGAGACCGCGCCAAGTTATGCTCGTGTTGACGGTGTGGGCCCATTGGACGAAGTTCAGTCTCGCTTGGAAGCGGCGCTGGCCTGAGGTCAATAAGTCATGCAAAATGGGCTCTTCGGAGCCCATTTTTTTTACCCAAACTTTCATTACTTTTATGCTATGAAAAAGTCAGCGATTATTCTTGTTAATCTGGGTACGCCTGAGTCTCCAACAGCAGCAGGTGTATCTAGATTTTTGAAGTTGTTTCTTTCAGATAGGCGAGTGGTCGAGGCTCCGCGCCTGCTCTGGTGGTTTCTGCTTAGGCTGGTCATCATTCCATTGCGCGCCAAAAAAGTAGCTCATGCATATCGAGAAATATGGTGGGATGAAGGTTCTCCACTTCGTGTTATCAGTCATCGTCAGGTGGCGGCGTTAAAAGAATTGTTGAATAAAGAATATAAAACGCAGGCTCCATTAGTCGTTGATGCCGTGACTTACGGTAACCCTTCCATAGCTGCAGTTATTGCTTCGTTAAAAGAAAAAGGCATAGATCGATATATCGTTGTTCCAATGTATCCGCAATATTCTGGATCAACTACAGGTGCAATCTATGATCAACTATCAGATATAGTTAAAGGGGTTAGGGATGTCCCCGATATTCTGACAATAAAATCTTTTTACGATCACCCTGAATATATTAATGCTTTAGCTCAACGGATCAGAGAATACTGGGAAAAAAATGGGCGAAATAAAAAACTATTGATGTCGTTTCATGGAATTCCACAAGAGTATGCAGATAAAGGCGATCCATACAGAGAGCATTGTATGGCTACGGCTGTCGCGCTGTCTGAGGCGCTACAGTTATCACCGTCTGACTGGAGTATTGGCTTTCAGTCTAGGTTTGGCCCTAAGCAATGGTTGGAACCCTATACTGACGAGCAGCTTAAAAAGTGTGCCAAAGATGGTGTCGACTCCGTCGATGTCGTCAGCCCAGCATTTACTGCTGATTGCCTCGAAACACTCGAGGAATTAAATATTTCCTATCGGCAAGTTTTTATGGATGCCGGTGGTTTGAGCTATAACTATATTCCTTGCGTTAATGATTCACCGGATTTCACCTTTGCGTTGTTTAAACTGACAAAGCCCTTCTTAGAGATAAATGGTGAGTAAATAATTAGAGTTGGCAACTATTTTTCGGATAATTGCACAAAAAGAGTTTTTTTTGTGGAAAAATTATTTTTATTGCATAAACTTTAACCACCTGGTTTTTTCTATACTAATCGAGCAAGTCCAGTATTCCTAAATAATAAAGGAGAAATACAATGGCGCGAGTTGCAAAGAAAACGGCTGCCAAAAAAGCAGTACGCAAGCCTGCCTCAAAAAAATCAACTTCTACTGTTAAGAAAGCTAAGTTGACCTCGGCGCTTGATAAAGCCTCTTTGGTTGTTAGCGCCATTGAAAAAGAAATCGCTACGCAGACAAAAAAAGTTGCCGCTGCTCGAAGTAAAGTGGCAACTAGTCGTGCACGAGTTGCTAAAAATGCCACTAAGGCTGCAGAAGCTGCACTCAAAAAAGCGACGAGTGATGTACGTACGAACGTCAACAAGCTCGATAAGTTGGTTGTTAAGGCTACAGTTGCTAAAGCTGAACTGCGTGCGACTAAAATTCTTGAGCAGATTAAGACCATGGAGGAAAAAGCTCGAGATCAAATCGCAAAGGCCGAACAAAAACTTGAAGCTAAAACCAAGGCCGATTTAGATAAAGCGCTCAAACGTTATGAGAAATCTTGGATCAACCAGCGTGCCAAGGATGTAGCGTTACAGTTAAAGGATCTTGAAAAGAGTGCTGTCTCTCGTGTAAAAACGGTAGAAAAACGTTTACAGAAGCAAGCAACGGAAGTGCTTAAAAAAGCTGAGGCCAAAGTCGAATCACTTACAGGTACGGCTAAAGCTCCCGTTAAACGTAGTCCTGGTCGTCCGAAGAAAACCGCAGCCACCACGACAGCAAAAAAACCAGCTGTTACTCGCGGTCCAGGTCGTCCCAAGAAAGCAGCTACAAGCAAGGCTTCTACCACCAAAACGACTAAGAAGGGCCCTGGTCGTCCTAAGAAAACAGTCGCAGCTAAAGCACCAGCGAAAAGCACTGCTGTTAAAAAGGGGCCGGGTCGGCCAAAGAAAAGTACAACAGCCAAAGCGACACCAAAAACTAGTACAGCCAAAAGAGGGCCGGGTCGTCCTAAAAAGGCAGTAGCAGTAAAACGTGCCGTGAAACCAGCAGTTAGAAAAACTACTGCAAAGAAAGAAGTGGCTAAACAATCTGCAGAGAATAAGACGGTAGTTCCAGTTGCAGCTCCTACAGGGCAAGATACTCAATCCTGAATAAGTTTCTTTGATGGGACTATTCAAGAAAAAAGAACATTGAGTTTCTCTATTCTCGTTTACAAAAAGGTTACAATCCCCCGTCTGACGGGGGATTTTTTTTAGCGTGGTAAATATACTTGCAATTGACACATCGACACCGGCCTGCTCGGTAGCACTGAGTTGTGGTGCTGATGTTGTTTCTCGTTTTCAGCTGGCTAGCAGGTCTCACACTCAGCTTATTTTACCGATGGTTGATGAGGTTTTGAGCGAAGTAGGCCAAACCCTCGGGCAACTCGATGCGATAGCATTTACAGCGGGTCCGGGGTCATTTACCGGAATTCGTATTGGTTTTGGCGTTGTCCAGGGCCTAGCCTTTGGTGCGGACTTGCCAGTACTTGCTGTCTCGAGTTTAGAAACATTAGCGTATACGGCCGTTAGGAGACTTCAAGTTTCAACTAATGGTTATGTTCTTCCCATGCTCGATGCCCGAATGGATGAAATTTATTGGGGTTTGTTTCAGTATGAAAACGAAAGTTTGAGCCGTGTTACAGATGATAGTTTGACCTCCCCGGAAGAGGTCTATTCTATGTTTTCTGACTCGCCCCACACGGTTGTAGGTGATGGTTGGAATTATGCGGATCGTATTCAACTAGTGCCGGCCACTGTGGATTCAATGCTGTTGCCTGATGCTAGAGATACGCTAACCATTGCCTTGCCGAAAGTAGTCGCGGGACAAGTGTGCTCGATAGACCAGGTCAGCCCGGTCTATTTGAGAGATAAAATTACTTGGAAAAAACGCCAGCGGTTACGTCAGAAAACCTGAGCAATAGCTTACAAAATTAGGGGAAATTCGCAACATTGGATACCGTTCAGGTTATTTTTCTGGCAGTGATGCAGGGGCTCACAGAGTTTCTTCCCATCTCGAGTTCTGCCCACCTTATTTTGCCTTCTGCAATTCTTGCCTGGGAAGACCAGGGCCTTGCATTTGATGTGGCTGTCCATGTCGGTTCATTAATCGCTGTCTTGTTTTATTTTAGGCAGGACATTAGGTTGCTAGTAGTTCGTTGGTGCCAGAGCCTAGCCCTAGGTAGCCAAACACCTGAAAGCAGGCTGGCCTGGCAGATAATCCTGGCGACCATTCCAGCTGGTCTGGCAGGACTTTTCCTTGGTGATTTAATAGAGCATCATCTTCGTTCTATCGCCGTTATTGCATTTACCACCATTGTGTTTGGTATTTTATTGGGGCTTTCCGATAAATTTAGTCAGAGAGTCAAAGATCTTCATCAATTTACCTGGTTTTCTGCTTTGTTCGTTGGTTGTGCGCAAGCACTAGCGTTGATTCCTGGCACTTCAAGGTCTGGTATCACTATCACAGCGGCCTTGGCGTTAGGTTTTGATCGTACTGCAGCCGCGAGATTTTCGTTCCTCCTATCAATTCCGATTATTGTTTTGAGCGGCGGCTATAAAACAGTGCAGCTTATGCAGCTGGATGCAGTGCCCTGGGCGGATATTGCTTTGGGTACAGCACTTTCTGGCATTAGTGCTTACCTTTGTATCCATTTGTTTCTTACCTGGATCAATCGGATAGGTATGCTTCCCTTCGTGCTATATCGGCTTTTTCTTGGCGCGGTGTTAATCGCCATTCTTTTAACCAGTTAAGTACATAATTAGTGGGGCAACAAATGATCAAGGTGGCCTTTCTGGGTTTGGGCGTAATGGGGTTTCCTATGGCCGGGCACTTAAGTAGATCCGGGTATGAGGTTACGGTATATAACCGCCATGCAGAGAAAGCGATGGCCTGGCTTGATACGTATAAAGGCATTTCTGCCCCAACCCCCAAAGAGGCAGTAAAAGATGCAGATGTGGTCTTTGCCTGTGTTGGTGATGATGATGATCTTCGGCAGGTAACCTTGGGTGAGTCGGGTGCTTTCAGTGGAATGAAAGCGGGTGCTGTTTTTATCGATCACACCACAGTTTCTGCCAAAGTTAGCCGAGAATTGGCCAGTGTTGCAGCGCAACAGGGGCTTGAGTTTTTGGATGCTCCGGTGTCCGGTGGCCAGCAGGGGGCTGAAAAAGGCGCGCTAACGGTCATGGTTGGTGGGAACGATAAGGTTTTTCATCGGATCGAACCTATTATTGCCCACTATGCTCGTGAAGTGACGCTCATGGGTCCCGTTGGGAATGGCCAGTTAACTAAGATGGTTAATCAGATTTGCGCGGTCGGGGTGATACAGGGGTTGGCCGAAGGACTTCACTTTGCAAAAGTTTCCGGGCTAGATCCTGAAAAAGTTATTGGTGTGATATCTAAAGGGGCTGCGCAATCATGGCAAATGGATAATCGCTACAAAACTATGTTGGCTGGTGAATATGAGCATGGTTTTGCAGTTGACTGGATGCGAAAGGATTTAGAGATTATTCTCAATGAAGCGTCACGCAATGGTGCCCAATTACCGGTGACAGAGCTGGTTGAACATTTTTATGCGGATGTGCAGAAAATGGGCGGCCAACGTTGGGATTCCTCCAGTTTACTGGCGAGACTCGAAGCCTTATCAGAAAAAAATTAGGAATGCAGACCGGGAAATAGAATGGACAACAAACGGTACAACGAGCAATTGCTGGATTTTATCCACCGCTCTCCAACACCATTTCATGCAGTGAAAAATATTCAGATGACTCTTGAGGCTGAAGGGTTTTCACCTTTGGTGGAGGAGGATGGCTGGAATGTGGTTCCTGGTGGGCGTTATTACTTGACCCGAAATGGCTCTTCAATCATTGCTTTTGTTGTGGGTGAAAATTCAGTGGTTGAGAGTGGTCTTCGTATGGTTGGTGCACATACAGATAGTCCCTGTTTGAAAGTGAAGCCGAAACCTGAGATGAAGAATCATAACTATTTTCAGTTGGGTGTCGAGGTCTATGGTGGGGCACTACTCAATCCCTGGTTTGACCGCGATCTCTCAATTGCTGGTCGCGTAGTGTTTAATGTTGGCGATGGCCGTTTGCAGCAAGCACTGGTCGATATGAGGAAGCCCGTTGCTGTGATCCCAAGCCTGGCTATTCATCTGGATAGGGAGGCCAATGAAAATCGAAAGATTAATCCGCAGACGGATATTCCGCCGCTGTTATTTAAATATGGAGAAGACTGCGAAGAAGATTTTCGATCACTGCTAGCGGCACAAGTACTGGGGCAGTACGGCGATCCTATGGAACTTCAGGTCTTGGATTACGACCTCTACCTATATGATTGTCAAAAGCCTGCTCTTACTGGGTTAAATCAGGACTTCATTTCCAGCGCAAGGCTGGACAACCTTCTAAGCTGTTTTACCGCAATGAAAGCGTTGATTGAATCAGAAGGGCAGGTTACCAGTATGCTTATTTGTTCCGATCACGAAGAGGTCGGCAGTACCTCGGCCTGTGGCGCCAATGGGCCGATGCTTAAGTCACTATTAGAACGCCTTTATCCCGATCCCGAAAAGAGGGCGCGAGCCATAAGCCAGTCGGACTTGGTTTCGGCCGATAATGCGCATGGTATACATCCTAACTATAGTGGTAAGCATGACGGCAATCATGGCCCTATTCTCAATGAGGGGCCTGTGATAAAGATTAATGCCAATCAACGCTATGCGACCAGTAGTCTCACTTCGGCGGTCTTTCGTCACCTATGTGAGAAACAGCAAGTTCCCGTTCAGTCATTCGTCAACCGTTCAGATTTAGGCTGTGGCAGTACCATCGGCCCGATCACAGCTGCGAATATTGGTGTTCAGACGCTGGATGTAGGTGTACCCACGTTTGCCATGCACTCTATACGCGAAATGGCGGGTGCCGAAGATGCTTATAATCTCTATCGAGTGTTAAGCAGTTTTTATAATTACCAAGACAGCCTGATAATTAACTAACGTTTGATTCTTAATTGTTATTGCTCCACTTTATTACTTTGATGAAACCCGTATGATGGGCGCCATCACCCATAAGTAGTTAGCAGTAGCACACTTGGCCATGAGTAAACAAATACCGATGAGCAATCACACTTCTGAAAAAGCGACACAAGACACTGTGTTAACGGGTATTACGACCACGGGAACACCTCACTTGGGAAATTACGTGGGGGCCATCAGGCCTGCCATCGATGCGAGCCAGAGCTCAGATGTTAATGCCTATTATTTTCTGGCTGATTTTCATGCATTGATCAAATGCCACGATCCTAAGATGGTTCATCAATCAACCCGAGAAATTGCAGCGACTTGGCTGGCATTGGGTTTGAATACAGACAATGTTGTCTTTTATCGTCAGTCTGATATTCCTGAAATTACACAACTCACCTGGTTTTTAAACTGTGTCGCGGCCAAGGGCCTGATGAATCGTGCCCATGCTTATAAAGATTCCGTACAGAAAAATTTGGATGCTGGTGAAGATCCCGATTATGGCATCACAATGGGATTATTCTCTTATCCGGTACTAATGGCTGCTGATATTTTAATGTTCAATGGTACCAAGGTTCCTGTGGGTCGAGATCAAATTCAGCACATTGAAATGGCCAGGGATATCGCACAACGTTTTAATCATATTTTCGGTGAGCATTTTGCTTTGCCCCAAGCCGTTGTCGATGACAATGTGGCCGTGCTGCAGGGGTTGGATGGAAGAAAAATGAGTAAAAGTTATGGTAATACCATTCCGCTTTTTCTCCCTGAAAAACAGTTGAAAAAACATATCAATAAGATCAAAACCAATTTGTTGGAGCCTGGAGAGCCAAAAGATCCAGACACCTCTACAGTTTTTCAAATATGGCGTGCATTTGCATCTGCTGAACAGACCGCTTCAATGCGTAAAGAGTTTGAAGGTGGTATTGCGTGGGGTGAGGCGAAAAAACAACTCTTTGAACTGATTAATGATGAAATCAAAGAGCCGCGTGAGCGCTACAATGAGCTGATGGAAAACCCGGTATTTATCGAACAGAAGCTGAAAGAGGGGGCCGAAAAAGCCAGGGCATATAGCGCCCCCTTTATGGCTGAGATTAATAAGGCGGTAGGGCTCTATTCACTAGCCTAGTGTCGCTCAAGGGCTCCTGACTTAAGGCTGCGGTTATTTGTAGAACTCTACGACCTTGAGCATATTATTCGTCAGGGTGTCTAGGTCTTGACTGGATATGATATAGGGCGGCATGACATAAACCCTGGAGCCAAAGGGTCTTACCCAAATACCTTTATCTACGAACTGTTTTTGAATCGTGGCGACATCAACCGATTCCTTCAACTCGATAACACCCACGGCACCGAGACATCGCACATCAGTTACATGGCTGTAATTCTTTGCCGGTGCCAGGCCACTTTTTAGTTGTCCCTCTATAGCTGCAATCTGCTCCTCCCAATTGGAATTAAGCAATAACTCGATACTGGCATTGGCAGCAGAGCAAGCCAGGGGGTTGCCCATAAAAGTAGGGCCGTGCATGAATACGCCGGCTTCGCCATGACAAATACCATCGCTGACTTTTGTTGTGCACAGTGTGGCGGCGAGCGTCATATAGCCACCGGTAAGCGCTTTGCCCAAACATAAAATATCGGGAGAAATACCCGCCCACTCACAGGCAAAAAGCTTACCTGTTCGACCAAATCCTGTGGCAATTTCATCGGCAATTAGCAATACATCGTATTCATCACATAACTCACGCACGCGTTTTAGGTAGGTGGGCGAATAAAAGTGCATGCCGCCAGTACCCTGTAAAATGGGTTCAAGAATAACCGCTGCTAATTCATGGTGGTGTTTCACCAGCTGGCTTTTTATATCGGCAATGTGAGATTCGTTCCATGTATCGTTAAAGCCGCAGCGAGGCGACTCAGTAAATAACTGTTTGGCCAAGGTGTTATTGAATAAATGATGCATGCCTGTGACGGGATCACAAACAGACATAGCGCCAAAGGTATCGCCATGGTAGCCCTTGCGCAGGCTTAAAATGCGAGATTTCTCAGAGTTTCCCTGCGAGTACCAATACTGAATGGCCATTTTCAGAGCAACCTCAACCCCTACTGAACCTGAATCGGAAAAAAACACCTTTTCAAGACCTGCTGGTGTAATATCGACCAGCGTTTGTGCAAGCTTTGCGGCCGGCTCATGAGTGATACCACCAAACATCACATGAGACATTGTGTCGATCTGATGTTTAATGGCGGCATTTAGCTCGGGGTGGTTGTAACCATGAATCGCTGACCACCATGAGGCCATACCATCGATAAGCTCTCTGCCATCGGCTAGTTTCAAGCGAACGCCTTCAGCGCTGACCACATGATAGGCTGGAATTGGGTTGGTCAATGAAGAGTAGGGGTGCCAAATATGTTGTTGGTCAATAGTTGAAACTTGAGAGGTGGTTAGATGTTTCATGGGCGTTGATTCACAGCTTGGAGAGTTCGTATTGTAAGGCAGCAAGCTACGTGTTACCAAAGAGCATATAAAAATTCTAATGATGTTTAGGGCCTAAATAATGCTGGTGAAGCAGATCAAAATATTCTTATTCGGACTCGTGTTTGTCAGCTGTATTGCTACAGCAATGCCCAGTGAGAAGTACTGGGGCTTCTGGGATAGGAGTAGTCAACGTAATTTTGCCAGGATCGATCATGGTGCCTGGGATGAAATTCTTAAAACGTATGTCATCGATAATCATGCCTCAGGGGTCAACCGATTCCGCTATGGTGATGTAACCAAGGCAAATCAAAGAAAGTTGGCGCACTATATTAAAGAATTAGAAGGCATTGACCCCAGAACCTATAACCGGAGAGAGCAGGAAGCTTACTGGATAAACTTATACAACGCACTGACAGTAAAGCTCGTTATAGATAACTATCCAATCAAAAGCATCAAAGACATCGATGGCAAAGTGTTTAAGCGTGGTCCCTGGGATAGTGTATTAGTCAGGGTGGCGGGGCAGCACTTGAGTCTAAATGATATCGAGCATCGGATCCTCAGGCCTATATGGAAGGATTACAAAATACACTTCGGTCTTAGCTGTGCCAGCGTAAGCTGTCCAAATCTACTGCCGACTGCATTTACCAGTAGCAATGTTAGGCCGTTACTGAAACAGGCCGGACGAGATTATATAAATCATCCTCGTGGTGTGTATTTAAAAAACGGAAAAATGAAAGCATCGAGTATCTTTAAATGGTACCAAAAGGATTTTGCCAAGGACGAGAAGACACTCCTTAAAATATTTGCGCACTATGCCGATGATCGTCTCGCGCTATACCTATTGGGCTTTCAGGGAAAAATTGATTACAACTATGATTGGAGTCTGAATGCTCCTTAGGGTATTTCTCATATAATACATAAGGTTGGGTGTAGTTCATTATGTATTATATGAGGTTGTGTTTTGTAGATTAGGTGGTTAGTAAAACCCTAGGCTAGACGGTTCTACTTTTCAGAGCCGCCGTGAGCAAGGGACCACTCATCGGGGGCGTTTAGGAAGGCTTCTATCTCTGCCAAGGACTGACTGTCCATCTGATTGCTATTCTTGCAGACGTTTAGGACATCCCACCAGGTCGTTAAGGAGTGGAGGTTAACACCTACATCGGCTAGTTTTTTTCGGGTGTCTGGAAAAATATCATAGAAGAAAATAACGAAAGTGTCCGTTACTTCTGCGCCTGCTTTTCGCAGTGCATCGCAAAAAGTGATTTTGCTGCCGCCATCAGTGGTCAGGTCTTCAACCAGAAGAACCTTGGAGCCTTCTTTCAAAAAACCTTCAATCTGGGCATCTCGACCAAAACCTTTCGGCTTTTTTCTAACGTATTGCATGGGTAGTGAGAGGCGTTCTGCCAACCATGCGGCAAATGGAATGCCTGCCGTTTCGCCGCCAGCAACCGCATCGATGGATTCAAAGCCTATGTCTCGCATAATCGTGGAGGCACCAAAGTCCATCAGTGTTGAACGGACGCGAGGGTAGGAGATGATCTTGCGGCAATCGATATAAACCGGGCTGGCCTTTCCTGATGTGAGTATATAAGGGTCGTTGGGGCGGAAATTGATAGCTCCAATTTCAAGCAACATTTTTGCGCTTAACTCAGCAATAAGCTGCTTGTCAGGAAAGCTATTGAAAGACATACAAACTCCTTAGGGGTAAATAAAGTGTAAAGCCTCAATCATATTCATCTATTCACCATGAAACCCTAATGTGGTGGATGGGTTTGAAGAATAGAGGGCGATTGACCGCTGGATACCAGAAAGACTGAATTCTGCCAGAATAGGCCGACAGAATCCATTTAAAGCACAAACGTTAACTATCTAACTATAAATTATACGATTTAACATAATATACATTATGCGAAGTATGAGGTGAGGCCATGTTGGGCGTGGCTGTAGGTCTAACCTGCCAATACGGTTTGATGGATCGAATTTGGGGTGTACACGTTCTCGTTGTCCGTGTGGGGTTTTGATATTTAGGGTCTCTTACTCCCCGTGCAGTGAGATAACTTATTCTCACGAATACCGATAAGACAACGAGAGTCCTTTCAGATTGATCGTGCTCATGGGGCATGATTGATAATCAGGGTAATAGGAGGCAATAAGTCGAGGTGGCACACCGTGTGACTTGCGTAAGTTTCTAAAGCGTTGGACTTGGCTATAACAGCATAAGGTTGTCTAGCTTGTAGAGATGAGCACCTTGTTGACTAAGTGTTTAGTCTCTTATGCTGATGAGGGATGACAGGTTGCTGGTGTGGTGTTCTTTTCTATGTTTGGGCTGCTCTCTTGTGCTTTATATCGCTTCTAATATGAACTCATAGAATTTAACATAATCTATCGCGTGTATTTTTATATCCTATAAATATCAGTGAGATAGCATATATTAATGAATGATTATTTAATGTTTTATGCATAATGGGATGGCATTCCCATTATGCATTGTCCTACCCTTTCATCGTCACAAATTCTTCTGCAGCAGTCGGATGAATGCCAATCGTTGCGTCGAAGTCAGCTTTACTTGCTCCGGCCTTGATCGCGATAGCGATGCCCTGGATGATTTCTCCGGCATGTTCTCCCACCATGTGACACCCCACTACCCTGTCGCTGGTTTTTTCGACAATGAGCTTCATGAAAATTTTCCCTTCACCGCCAGCCAGCGTCTCTTTCATCGCTCTAAAGTGGCTGCGATAAATTGTGAGATCATCCCCGTATTTCTCTTTGGCTTGTTGTTCCGTTAAACCTACGGATGCCGTGTTAGGTTGGCTGAAGACGGCCGTGGGGATGTTGCTGTAGTCTAATGAGGTGGGATTGCCCGTGGTCAGGGTGTGGGTTAACGCCATTCCTTCGGCTATGGCTACCGGTGTTAGCTCTACTCGGCTGATAACATCACCCAGTGCGTAAATAGACGGCTCTTCTGTTTGGAAGTAGTCGTCAACGATGATTGAGCCATTGGTGTTTGTCTTTACTGCGGTATTTTCTAGCCCAAGATTATCTGTGTTTGGTCGACGCCCTGTCGCGTACATAACCAATCCGGTTGTCATTGATTCGCCATTATTCAGTTCAACCCGATAGTGCGAATTTTCAAGTCGGCTGATGCTTGTGATATCCGTGGAAAAATGTAGCTGGATACCCTGGTTCTCGATTTCTTCTTTAAGTACATTTCGCAAGTCTTCATCAAAGCCGCGTAAAAATAAGGGTCCGCGATATACCAGATGGGTCTCCACACCAAGGCCGTTAAAGATTCCGGCAAATTCAACAGCGATATAGCCACCGCCTACAATGATAATCTGCTCGGGCAGAGCATCCAGATAAAAGGCCTCATTTGACGTGATCGTTAGCTCACTTCCTGGGAAATCTGGTACAAATGGGATGCCACCTGTAGCGATCAGAATTTTTTCAGCGGTATATTGATGGTCGTTTACTTGGACTGTGTGGGGGTCGCGAATGGTTGCCCTGCCCTCGATTAACTCTACATTGGCATTTTCAAGTAAGTTGCCGTATATGGCATTAAGCCGCTGGATTTCACGATTTTTGTTGTCGCGCAGAGTGGTCCAGTCGAACGTTGGTTCCGGGACGTTCCAACCAAAGCCGGCTGCAGCTCTAAACTCTTCAGCAAAAGCCGAGGCATAAACAAACAATTTTTTGGGAACGCAGCCCACGTTGACGCAGGTCCCGCCCAGGTATTGTGATTCTGCTACGGCAACACGTAGTCCCTGTTGGGAGCACATGCGGGCTGTTCTGACACCACCTGATCCTGCACCGATAACAAATAAGTCGAAGTCATACTCGGCCATAGTCCATCCTTCATGATTTATTGGTTGTCGACCACATTCCCCGTTGAGATGTTATGCAATGTTTGTCTGGCCTGCCATATAAGGCTTTAAAACATCGGGAATGTCGATGCTACCATCTGCTTGTTGGTAATTTTCCATCACAGCCAGTAGCGTTCTCCCTACGGCTAAACCAGAGCCATTCAGGGTGTGTAGCAGTTCAGGCTTGCCTGTTTCTGGGTTGCGCCAGCGGGCCTTAAGGCGGCGTGCCTGGAAATCACGAAAGTTACTACAAGAGGAAATCTCTCTGTATCTATCCTGTGATGGCAACCAAACTTCAATGTCGTAAGTACGCGCTGATGAGAAGCCTAGATCGCCCCCACAGAGTATGACTGTTCTATAGGGAAGCCCCAGTTTTTGAAGGATGGTTTCAGCATGGCCAGTGAGTTCTTCCAGTGTTTTGGTGGAGTCTTCCGGTTTTACAAACTGAACCATCTCAACTTTTTCAAACTGATGTTGGCGGATCATGCCTCGGGTATCTTTGCCATAACTTCCCGCTTCACTACGAAAGCATGGTGTGTGGCAGGTAAACTTTACCGGCAGTTGTTCTGCGTCGACTATTTCATTGCGGAAGATATTCGTTACGGGCACTTCGGCTGTGGGAATCAGATAGAAGTCTCTATCGTCCTGTAGTTTGAAGAGGTCTTCTTCAAATTTTGGCAATTGGCCGGTGCCAAACAACGAATCGCTATTGACGATGTAGGGAACATTGATTTCTTGGTAGCCGTGTTCCGCAACATGAGTATCCAGCATAAATTGAATCAGTGCTCGGTGTAACCGAGCTATACCACCTCGCATCACGGCAAACCGTGAGCCGGTAATTTTCGTCGCTGTTTCAAAATCAAGTTGACCACAATTGGCGCCAAGATCTACGTGATCTATTACCTTGAAATCAAAGCTTCGTGGTTCGCCCCAGCGTCGGATTTCAATATTTTCATCTTCAGAGGTTCCAGCTGGAACCTCTGCATCTGGAATATTTGGAACGGCATTCAGATATTCGTCGAGTTGGTGTTGTATCCCCGATAAGTCATCTTCAGCTTGTAGGCAGGCTTTCTTAAGTGCTTCCCCCCGTTCTTTCAGCGGGGTAATGTCTTCTCCCCTGCTTTTCGCCTCTCCAATCTGCTTGCCCATAGATTTGGCATAGGCATTTCGTTCAGACTGCAGGGATTGGGCCCTGTCTTGTAATTCTCGTCGCTGGATTTCTAGCTGAGATAGTTTTTCAACATCTAAAGTAAAGCCCTTAACAGATAGGGCTTTTGCAATGGTTTCTGGTTCAGATCGAACAAGTTTAGGGTCTAGCATGGAGAGGGGGATTTCCTAAAATAATCGGGTCAAAACAATTGCGCCCAGCGTTCCTGCCAGGCACAACACGATATTCAGTACGACGTAGACCGCCGATAACGTAAAGTGTCCATTTTGCCATAAAGCGAGGGTATCTAGCGAGAAGGTTGAAAAGGTTGTAAATGCACCCAAAAAGCCAACCATTAGCAGGTTTCGCAGTTCCACTGGTAGAACACCGCGTTCAATAATCAGCACGTAGAATAGCCCCATTAATATACTGCCCGCGACATTGACGACAAGGGTGCCTATGGGGAATCGGCCGCCTAGTACGGGAAATATAAGGGCATTGACAGCAAACCGTCCCATGGCACCGAGTGCGCCACCTAAAGCTACAGCTATCCACTGCATTATGACTCCTTACCTTCTGAGTCCTCGTACCGCTGCCGAGGGCTGTGTTTGTCGAGTTCGTTCAACCGATTAAGCTTCTCCGATATCTTCTGTTCAAGCCCTCGATTTGTCGGAACGTAGTATCTCGTATGTTGTAACTCTTCTGGGAAATAATTTTCTCCTGGCGAGAAGGCGTCAGGTTCGTCGTGCGAGTAACGGTAGTCGCCACCGTAGTCCAATTCCTTCATGAGCTTGGTGGGTGCGTTACGTAAATGCAGGGGCACGTCGTAACTGGGACGGTTTTTTACGTCGGCCAGTGCTGTTTTATAGGCCGAATAGACAGCATTGCTCTTGGGAGCAACCGCCAGATACACAATGGCTTGGGCAATGCTTAGCTCACCTTCCGGGCTGCCTAAACGCTCCTGTATTTCCCAGGCATTGAGTGCCACGGCTGAAGCTCTTGGGTCGGCATTACCTATGTCTTCGCTGGCCATTCTTACCACCCTGCGCGCGATGTAGAGTGGGTCACATCCACCGTCAATCATTCTAGCAAACCAATAGAGCGCGGCATCAGGTGACGAGCCCCGTATTGATTTATGTAGGGCGGATATTTGGTCGTAAAAATATTCACCGTGCTTGTCAAAGCGTCGGGTATCGCCTACAAGAACTTCTTCAATCATTGCTTGATCGATTGTTTTGTCTACGGCTAAATCACTGGCTATTTCTAATAGATTGAGTGCTTTTCTGGCATCGCCATCGGCAGCATTTACGAGTAATTTAAGAGCGTCTTCGCTGATATTCAATGCACTGCTTGCAAGTCCTCGTTCGGTATTGCTCAGGGCTTTATGAATGACTTCATGGATGTCGGCCACATCAAGGCTGCGCAACACATAGACGCGGCAACGAGATAACAGTGCATTGTTTAATTCAAAGGACGGGTTTTCTGTTGTTGCACCGATCAATACCACAGTCCCGTTTTCGACGAATGGAAGAAAGGCATCCTGTTGGGACTTGTTGAAACGGTGTACTTCATCGACAAACAGTATGGTCTGTCTGCCCCTGCAATCCCGCTGTTCCTGAGCGCGAGCGACGGCCGCCCGAATTTCTTTGACGCCGGAGAGAACCGCAGAAATTGATTCGAGGTGCGCATCGATAGAATCGGCAATGATCTTTGCCAGAGTGGTTTTCCCCACGCCGGGTGGCCCCCAGAACACCATGGAGTGTAGTTGACCGCTCAGAATAGCTTCTCGTAGGGGTTTGCCCTCCCCTAGAAGATGTTTTTGCCCTACATAGTCGTCCAGAGATTGAGGGCGCATTCTGGAGGCTAAGGGTTGATAGGCTTCTTGACTAAATAGGTCGTTACTCATCGCGGAGAATATCTACACCCTCCGGAGGTACAAAGTTAAATAATTCAGTATCTAGAGGTTGGTTAATTTGCATCTGGGTAAAAGTGACTTCGGTTTTTTGTCCCAGGCTATCCCAGAGACTCATACCCAATGGATTGTCGCCGTTAAAACTGAGGGTTACTTTTTCGTAGAGGCTGTCCTGCCCGATTGGAATCAGAGAGAACTGGGTGGGGTTACCCATTTCAATGAATACATCGTAACTTTGTTCTAGCGTGTCCAGATTACCAATAAATAAGATGGCGGGTGTTTTTGATAAGTCCTGATCAAAAGGCCTGATGGTCACTTGCTCTAGGTCGGGGTCATAAATCCAGAGCGTTTCGCTGTCGGAAATAACCAATTGTTCCATTGGCGGCTCTGTTTGCCAGCGAACCCGACCTGGCCTGGCGGCCTGCAACTTACCAGATGTTTGTTGTAGCGGCTCACCATTAATCGAATAGACGGTTTGTTGAAAAGCGCTGTTAATTGAGTTGAGGTTAGCCAGCAGTTCGCGTAATTCATTCGCGCCTCCTGGCAGTCCACCAGCATATAGTGGAGATGAGACCAAGAGAAAACAAAAGATAGCGGCTATTTTTTTCATGAACGGCCCGGGCCTGGAGCTAAGACTTCGCGATTACCGTTAGTGCCCATTTCACTCACAACACCAGAGGCTTCCATTTGTTCTATTAATCTTGCTGCTCGGTTATAACCCACACGCAATTTGCGTTGCACGGATGATATGGAGGCTTTGCGTGTTTGAAGTACAAACGCAACGGCTTCATCATAAAGAGGGTCGGATTCACCATCCCCATTGCCGTCTCCATCCTCGGTAGAGTAACCGGGTACGGGGATATTGCCGGTTGTGCACTCATCGGTGATCTCGTCAAGATATTGTGGTTCACCTCGGGTCTTCCAATCTGCTACAACCTTGTGTACTTCGTGATCATCGACAAAGGCACCGTGAACCCGGATAGGTACGCTTGTACCAGGGGGCAGATACAACATATCACCGTGCCCAAGTAGCTGTTCTGCGCCACCTTGGTCGAGAATGGTCCTGGAATCAATTTTTGACGATACCTGGAAAGCAATTCTGCTGGGTACGTTGGCCTTGATTAGACCGGTAATGACATCTACCGAAGGCCTTTGAGTGGCTAGTATTAGATGAATTCCCGCGGCTCTAGCTTTTTGGGCAATGCGGGCAATTAGCTGCTCTACTTTCTTGCCTACGATCATCATCATGTCGGCAAATTCATCGATGACAACGACAATATAGGGTAGTTTTTCAAGTGCGGGGGCTGTTTGATTCGCCCCCTCTTCCGCGAACAAGCTGGCATTTTCATCCGGTTGCCAGAGTGGATCGGGTATAGGGTTCCCTGCAGCGGCAGCATCCGCTACTTTTTTGTTATAGCCGGAAAGATTACGAACACCCAGTGCGGCCATTAGCTTGTAACGGCGTTCCATTTCGCCAACACACCAGCGTAGTCCGCTAGCAGCATCTTTCATGTCAGTAATAACGGGGGTCAGGAGGTGTGGAATACCGTCGTAAACGGACAATTCCAGCATTTTTGGGTCAACGAGTATTAGTCTTACATCATCCGGGCCCGATTTATAGAGCAGGCTTAACAACATGACGTTAATGCCGACGGACTTACCTGAACCGGTTGTTCCTGCAACCAGAAGGTGGGGCATTTTAGCCAGATCTGCCACCATGGGCATACCGGATATGTCATTTCCCAATGCAAGTGTTAAGGGTGATTTTGCATGGTCGTAGACTTCTGAAGACAGCACCTCACTTAGACGAACCATTTCCCTGTGCTCGTTGGGAATTTCGATGCCCATGACGGATTTGCCGGGTATGACTTCTACTACCCTGACACTGACGACGGCCAGAGAGCGCGCCAAATCTTTGGCTAACCCTGTAATTCTGCTGGCTTTAATGCCGGCTGCGGGCTGTATTTCAAAACAGGTGACGACAGGCCCAGGCAGGACTTCGATTACTTCTGCAGTGATGCCGAAATCTTGAAGTTTTAATTCAAGTAGTTTTGACATGGCTTCAAGAGATTCTCTTGAATAGCCTTTGCCCTTCGTGCTGTCTGCTTTGTCGAGGAGGTTGAGCGTAGGAAGTGTCCCCGTTACGGAGTCATCAAATAGTGATGTTTGTCGTTCTTTTACAGAACGGAGGCTCGGGGTTATTGTTTTGAGAGCGGGTTGAATGCTAGGTGGTTTTCTTTGAGCCTCTTTTTTAGCTTGCCGCTCTTTAATATCTTTACGGTGCTGTTGAGCAACTTCAACTTGCTGTATCTCTGCCAGTCGCGCCTTTCGAGCCGCCAAGCTGTGTTGTATGAATTCGATAAACTGGAGCGTTGAGCGCCCAGCCCCATCAATGAGTGCCAGCCAAGATAAATCGGTAAATACCGTTAACCCAAATAGGAAGATGGCTAGAAGTATCAGGGTACTGCCTACATAGCTAAAGGCCGTAGCTGCCGCAGCAGACACCGAGGTGCCAAGAATGCCGCCTACTCCAAAGGGAAGTTGGGTCTGTATATGTCCATAGTGAAGTGATGCTAATGACGTTGCACAAACCATAACCAGTACAAGCCCAAGGGCACGAAGGGAAAACACTATGCCATCAAAAGCTCTCTTTTCTTCCCTGTGTTCTCTAAATACATTCCATGCACGTAAAGCCAGTAATACGGGGAACAGGTAAGACATATATCCTAGCAGCGAGAAGAAAACATCAGATAACCAGGCACCAAGAGGCCCAGCTGAGTTTTGCACCTGATCTATGTTGCCAGTATGGGACCAGCCGGGATCTTCTGGTGAATGGGTAATTAACGCGAGTAAAAGATAGGCACAGATTGCCAACCAACCAATGAGTGCTCCTTCCCTGAGAATAAGTTTGCCCCGGGAAGGCTGAGATGTTGGCTCAGGTTTTTTATTCGTGGTTTTTTTTGGCTGTTTCTCTCTGCTCAAGGTGTTATCCAGTTTGTCGCCATTGTCCGCTATTGTAATGGCCATAGGTTGAAATGCCAGCGATGCGATACACAGTATGGCAGTATAAATTCAGTAAATTCACTTCATAGGAAAATGCTACTTTGTCTCGACTGAGTCATTCATTATGATAGCGACTCATATATGTGACTTTTCAACGAAACTATTTAGCTTTGGAATCTGTACTTATGTCGGATGTACAACACCACAAATTAATTATTTTAGGTTCAGGACCTGCAGGTTACACAGCAGCTGTCTATGCCGCTCGAGCTAACCTTAATCCAGTTATTATTACTGGTATTCAACAGGGAGGCCAGTTAACCACAACGACTGATGTAGATAATTGGCCAGGTGATGCTGATGGTGTACAGGGCCCAGAATTGATGATGCGTATGCAAGCGCATGCAGAGCGATTTGATACGGAGATAATCTTTGATCACATCGATAGCGTGGATCTTAAGCAACGCCCTTTTCAGCTAAAAGGAAGTAAGCATTACAGTTGTGACGCTTTGATTATATGCACTGGTGCTTCTGCTCAATATTTGGGGCTACCCTCTGAGCAAGCCTACATGGGCCAAGGGGTCAGTGCCTGTGCAACTTGCGATGGTTTCTTTTACCGTGGTAAGAAAGTTGCGGTAATTGGTGGTGGTAATACAGCTGTAGAAGAGGCGCTTTATTTATCTAATATCTGTAGTGAGGTGACATTGGTTCACCGTCGTGACGCTCTGCGTTCTGAGAAAATCCTCCAAGATAAGCTGATGGATCGTGCCGAAAACGGCAATATTAATATCATTTGGAATCACACGCTGGAAGAAGTACTGGGTGATGATTCTGGTGTGACAGGACTGGCATTAAAGAGTACCCAGGATGAACCCAATAAAGAAATCGATGTGAGCGGTGTCTTTATCGCTATCGGTCATAAACCAAATACGGATATTTTTGCCGGTCAGCTAGAGATGAAAAATGGCTATATCGTAGTTCAAGGTGGATGCGAAGGAAATGCAACTGCCGTCAGTGTGCCCGGTGTCTTTGCTGC
>DFBC01000166.1:0-15003 GCA_002367235.1 Cellvibrionales bacterium UBA3090 | reverse complement strand
ATGAGCTGGGTTAATTTTATCTGTGCAGGAACTCACTTTTCTCGATTTTGATAATCCAGTTTTCCCAAGTCAGGACAAAGCGCTTGAAAATCCCGATGGCCTTTTGGCTGTCGGGGGTAACCTCCAACCAGAGACACTAATTTCCGCTTATCATCAAGGCATCTTTCCTTGGTACGAAGATGGGCAACCATTGCTTTGGTGGTCCCCTGCAGAAAGAGCCGTTATTTATCCTGATGATATTAAAGTTTCACGTTCGCTTCGAAAAACACTGAGGCAAACTGATTGGGAAGTTCGGCTAGATTCAGATTTTTTGTCAGTAATTGAACATTGTGCCGCACCCAGAAAAAAAGGAAATGAAGACACTTGGATTACCGATGAAATGATGTCGTCATATTTCGAACTACATCGGATGGGCTATGCTCATTCACTCGAAATCTGGCGTCATGACAAGTTGGTCGGTGGGCTATACGGCGTGCTAGTCGGGGCTGTTTTCTGTGGTGAGTCGATGTTTAGTGTGGAAAAGGACGCTTCAAAAATTGCACTGGTTCAGTTAGCTATAATAATGAAAGAGCGCACCGGTGGTGGCCTTATTGATTGCCAGCTTAGTAATGATCACCTGCTATCAATGGGAGCTGTTACAATTTCGCGCCAAAATTTTTTAGCTACTTTGGAAGGCTTGGCTGATCAGCCCTGTAAATGGCCAGACAAATGGCAGTGTAAAATTCCAGATTGTAGTGTCTAAGTTACTGTGATTGGTTAATAAGTTATTGATATGTCAAGAGATATTACACCAGACGTTCATGTAATTCGGTTGTTTTTAACTGAGCCGCACCCATGTAGCTATCTGAGGGGCAAAAAAGCTAGAACGGCATTTGTTGACCCTGCAATTGATATCGACTCACACCTGTATACCCAGCTGTCAGACATGGGGTTTCGTCGTAGTGGTCGTTATGTGTACACGCCTCGTTGTGAGGGATGTAAAGCCTGTATTTCTGCCAGAATCGTTGTTAATGAGTTCCAGCCAAATCGTCAACAGCGTCGGTGTAACAAGCGAAATGCTGATTTAAGTATTCATATAAGCACAGGGATTGATGAAGCGGAACACTACCCTCTATACAGGCGGTACATTAATGCACGTCATTCAGATGGCGACATGTACCCTGCTTCACTTGAACAGTTCAGAGACTTTATCAGCAGGCTCTGGCGGGAAACCAGAATTCTAGAGATTCGTCATAAGGATGAGTTGGTTGCCGCTGGAGTGATAGACATTCTGGATAATGGTATTTCCGCTATCTATAGCTATTACTCATTGGATGACGATAAGAGGAGCTTGGGAACTTATGTCATCTTAACTCAGGTAGAGTTGGCCCGGCAGATGAACTTGCCCTACGTCTATTTAGGGTACTGGGTAGAAAATAGCCGGAAGATGGCATATAAGGCCAACTTCAAACCCTTAGAGCTACTGATAGATCGACAATGGGTACGGTCGAATTGACTTTGCCACATTTTCAGGCAGAATGCGCCACGCCCTAGAGAAACACGTTTCGGAGAAACTAATAATTATGGCAAAAGAAGATCATATTGAGATGGAAGGTGAAGTGGTTGATACACTTCCAAACACTACCTTCCGCGTTAAACTGGAAAATGGACATGTCGTTACTGCCCATATCTCAGGAAAAATGCGTAAAAACTATATTCGTATTCTGACTGGAGATAAAGTGAAGGTTGAACTAACACCTTACGACCTGACTAAAGGCCGCATTACCTATCGTGCTCGATAAATACTGAAACGACCTCCTAGGCCGTTTCAGTTTCTGTCTCTACCAGTAGCTCCCCATCTGATACAGATACATGAACGACTCCTCCACTGGCGAGTGACCCGAAGAGAACTTCTTCTGCAAGGGACTTCTTGATTTTTTCCTGAATCAGACGTTCCATTGGGCGGGCTCCCATTTTTTCATCGTAGCCTTTTTCTGCAAGCCAGTCCCTAGCATCATCGTCAACTTCTAAAACCACATGTTTTTCATCAAGCTGTTGTTGGAGCTTGGTTAAGAACTTGTCGACTACCGTATGAATAACGGAGCTTTCTAGTGGGTTGAATTGAATGATGCCATCGAGTCTATTTCTAAACTCTGGTGTGAAAGCTTTCTTAATGGCTTCCATTCCATCGGATTCGTGATCCTGTGTCGTAAAGCCAATTGAGGCTCGACTCATTTCTTCTGAACCAGCATTGGTGGTCATAATCAGGATCACATTTCGAAAATCAGCTTTTCGCCCATTGTTATCGGTAAGGGTTCCATGGTCCATCACTTGTAGCAACAGGTTGAAAACCTCTGGATGAGCCTTCTCAATCTCATCGAGTAGAACAACGGAGTGAGGCGATTTTGTTACCGCGTCAGTCAGCAAGCCACCCTGATCAAATCCGACATAGCCAGGGGGCGCACCAATTAAGCGGGAGACAGTATGTCTCTCCATGTACTCGGACATATCAAAGCGCAGTAACTCGATTCCCAAAACCTCCGCTAGTTGTTTCGATACCTCGGTTTTACCAACCCCTGTAGGGCCAGCAAATAGAAATGAACCGATGGGTTTGTCGCCCTCGCGTAATCCGGCCCGGGCCAACTTTATAGAGGTGGACAGTACTGAAATAGCATGGTCTTGACCAAAAACGACCATTTTCAATTTATCGGATAGCCCTTTGAGCTGATCCTTGTCGGAAGACGAAACACTTTTTGGTGGGATTCTGGCAATTTTAGCTACGATAGCTTCAACTTCATGTACACCAATTGTTTTTTTACGCTTGTCAGCAGGTTGCAACTGCTGGAAGGCCCCTGCTTCATCAATAACATCAATTGCTTTATCGGGTAGATAGCGGTCAGTAATATGACGTGCAGATAGTTCCGCCGCAGTTTTGAGCGCGGCTTGAGAAAAGCGTAGATTGTGATGCGCCTCAAATTTTGGTTTTAACCCCTTCAGGATATCAATGGTTTCTTCAACAGTGGGTTCAGGTACGTCAATTTTTTGGAATCGGCGAGACAGTGCTCGGTCTTTCTCAAAAATGCCACGGTACTCCTGATATGTAGTAGAACCTATACAGCGAATTTTTCCTGAAGTTAGTAGTGGCTTGAGGAGGTTTGATGCATCCATAACACCACCAGATGCCGCGCCAGCACCAATAATGGTATGAATTTCATCGATAAATAAGATGGAGTGCTCTTTATCATTAAGTTCAGCGAGCACGCCCTTGAAGCGCTTCTCGAAATCCCCTCGATATTTGGTGCCAGCGAGTAAATCGCCAAGGTCTAACGAGTAGACAACTGAATCAAGAAGTACCTCGGGCACCTCTTTTTCTACAATCATTTTGGCTAAACCTTCAGCGATAGCTGTTTTACCAACGCCAGCTTCGCCTACAAGTAAGGGGTTGTTTTTTCGACGCCGAGCCAGTACCTGAGAAACACGTTCTATCTCATGGCTTCTGCCAACCAAAGGGTCAATGAGGCCCTCGCTCGCCAAAAGGTTCAAGTTGGATGTGAATTGCTCTAATAAACTTCGCCCAGGGGCGTCTGTTTCGGTAACCGCCTCATCGTGCTGGGGCTCGCTATCGTGTTGCTCAGACTGATCGGCATATTTTGAAATACCGTGGGAAATGTAGTTAACAACATCTATTCGGGCTACATTCTGAAGTCTCAAAAAGTAAACGGCCTGACTTTCTTGCTCGCTAAAAATGGCAACGAGTACGTTTGCGCCCTGCACTTCCTTGTTTCCCGACGATTGCACATGAAAGACTGCGCGCTGTAATACTCTCTGGAAACCAAGCGTTGGCTGAGTATCTTTATCATCCAGATCGTCAGGGATAAGAGGTGTGGTTGATTCGATAAACTCATCCAGATCTCGTCTTAATGAATTCAAGTCGGCACCACAAGACTTGAGCACGCTCAAGGCCGAGTCGTTATCCAGCAATGCTAGAAGCAAGTGTTCGACCGTCATAAATTCATGACGTTTATCACTAGCGCCCCTGAATGCCTTATTCAGTGTTAGTTCAAGCTCTTTACTTAACATATAACCACCATTAACCCCAGATTACTGCTCGTCATTTTCCGCGGGTTCTATTTCGCAGAGTAACGGATGTTCGTTATCTCTTGCATATTGGTTCACTTGCGCGGCCTTTGTGTCTGCAATGTCTCGAGTGTACACCCCACAAACTGCTTTACCTTCAGTGTGCACTTTTAACATGATTCGTGTCGCTATCTCTCGGTTCATGCCAAAGAAAATCTCAAGTAGATCTACCACAAACTCCATCGGCGTATAGTCGTCATTAAATATGAGGACTTTATACATCGGCGGTCTTTTGAGCTTTGGACTGACTTCTTCGACAACACTAGTGCTGTCATGTTGCCAATCTTGCTCGCTATCTTGACTACTCAGCGTAGTCCGAAACTTATTATCCATACTTGTGCTAAAAATTTTCAACCTATCTCACCTTCTATTTTAATAGTATTAGAGTGCTTTTGTTTATTTTTTATGAGGTCTTATTTTCTTGACTTTTTCAGGGAATAGATATAGAAGAGAAAGTTGGATGAAAGTTGTCTAATAGCGATTGGATCGACCGAGATACTATTATTCGGTTCTAATCAGGATGATATTTAATAACCAAACTGTCCAGCAGGGGGTTTGTAATATGCCGACAGGAACAGTTAAGTGGTTCAACAATGCCAAGGGATATGGATTTATCCTATCATCAGATGGCACCACTGATGTCTTTGCACACTATTCAGCGATTAACATGGACGGTTATAAGACCTTAAAGGCAGGGCAGGAAGTTACTTATGACCTGATTGAGGGCGAAAAAGGCCTGCATGCCACTAATATCATGGCTGCCAGTGTGGAAACCAGTCAAACAGATGAAGAATCAAAGTCTCAATCCGATACTGAAAATGACATAATTTCTGACCAGTAAGTCATGAAAAACTGATTAAAGAACTGCTTCGATACCTGGGATTTACTCCTTAATTGGTACGGATAGGCCGTCTTTAATAGGTTGTGACTTTTCAGCGTGGCGTTCAGAGAGTTTCATTTTCTAGTCATTTATATATCTGGTAATACTGATTTGTTCTGAGTAAATCTGTCTTTTGTATAAGCATATAAAATCTGGCCGCTCTATGGTCTTGGTTAGATCATTATTGAATGGATCTATTGGCTGTGGCGGTGCTTATATTTTTAAGCGCCATAATTAAATTGTCTCTATGGGTGTTGATCAATGTCTGAACTATTTCTATTTAACAAGCCCTATGGTGTATTAAGCCAGTTTACTGATCATGACGGGCACCCGGGTTTAAAGCATTACCTGGCTCAACCCGGTATCTACCCCATGGGCAGGCTGGATCGAGATTCTGAGGGGTTATTGTTGCTCTCTAATGATGGGAAATTACAAGCGAGGATTGCCGATCCTAAATTTAAAATGAGCAAAACCTACCTTGTTCAACTTGAAGGCGAAGTAACCGAAGAGGCTCTAGCTAAATTGTCTCAGGGGGTAGAGCTTAATGATGGCCTCACGCGGCCAGCCAAGGTAAGAAAGATATCCCCTCCACTGCTTTGGCCGCGAAAACCTCCCGTTAGGCAGCGTCAGCAACAATCAACCTGTTGGGTTGAGTTACAAATCACCGAGGGTCGGAATCGTCAGGTTCGAAGAATGACAGCTGCGGTTGGTTTCCCTACCCTGCGTTTAATTCGCAGTGCTATTGGCCCCTGGCAGCTGGCAGAATTAAAACCCGGTGAGTACAGGCAGGAACAGGTTAACCTACCTTCACCGCAGCAAAACTCATCGAATCGAATACGCAAAAATACTAGAAGGAATAGTCGCGTTGCCAGATAAAATCCACCTGACAGTAGCCAGCGTTGTTATGAAAGATGATCGCTATCTTATGGTCAGGGAAATCAGAAATGGTCATGAGGTATACAACCAACCGGCCGGCCATGTCGAACCGGGTGAGGCGCCCATAGATGCGGTCATTCGTGAAACACTCGAAGAGACGGCGTGGCTAGTCAGGCCAACGGGGGTTATCAGCTTTTCAACTTACACAGCTCCTAGCAATGGTGTTACCTATTACCGGCTTGCCTTGGTTTGTGAAACGGTTTCATTTGATGAGGCCCTAGTGATTGATGAGGATATTGAGGAAGCTGTCTGGCTCAGCTACCAACAAATATTGGAACATCGTTCACAGCTGAGAAGTGACATGGTGCTTCAAGCCATCGAGGATTATCGTGCGGGCACTATATATCCATTGGCTTTGCTGAAAACTCACCGGTAGAATCCCCAACCCGGTAGAGGCCGATAAGGAGGCCTCATAACGATAACCTAGCTATGTCTAAAATCATTCTATGAACAGTACACAAAAAGTCATTGTCGGCATGTCCGGCGGCGTCGACTCCTCGGTTACTGCTTTGCTGCTTAAGCAACAGGGTTATGAGGTGGAGGGGCTGTTCATGAAGAACTGGGACGAGGATGACGGTACAGAATACTGTACTGCCCGTGAAGACCTACTCGATGCCCAGTCTGTTGCCGATACCTTGGGCATCAAATTACACACGGTAAATTTTGCAGCAGAGTACTGGGATAATGTCTTTGAGCATTTTCTTGAAGAATATCGTGCCGGACGCACACCAAACCCTGACATCCTTTGCAATCGAGAGATAAAATTTAAGGTGTTTCTTGAGTATGCCCAGGTGTTAGGCGCGGATTATATTGCTACGGGACACTATGTTCGACGCCATGATCGTGACGGCCACACATACTTATTAAAGGGCCTGGATAACAACAAAGACCAAAGTTATTTCCTCCATGCCGTCGATGAAGAGGCTTTTCAAAGGACTCTCTTTCCGATTGGCGAAATGGAAAAGCCCGAAGTAAGGGCCATTGCTGAAGAAAGTGGTCTTGTCACCGCTAAAAAGAAGGATTCGACGGGTATTTGTTTTATTGGCGAGCGCCGCTTCAAAGATTTTCTTGAACAATATCTTCCGGCTCAACCTGGCAATATCGAAAGCCCGGAGGGTGAGGTGATCGGGCGGCATCACGGTTTAATGTATCACACCTTAGGCCAGCGTCAGGGCTTGGGGATTGGTGGACTTAAAGGTGCTAATGAGTCACCGTGGTATGTGGCGGTTAAAGATATGGAAAGGAATGTTCTGGTCGCGGTACAGGGTGCTAACCACCCGCTTCTATTCACCGACAGGTTGTATGCCCCAGCTATTCATTGGATTAATACGGAGCCAGAGATTCTTGAGGAGCAGCGTTTTAGGTGTATGGCAAAAACACGTTATCGCCAGCCTGATCAGGCTTGCACGATCGTACGCGAAGCAACGGGTTACATCGTGCATTTTGATGAACCGCAGCGTGCAGTGACTCCCGGCCAGTCTGTCGTGCTATATCAGGGTGAAATTTGTCTTGGTGGCGGTGTTATTGAGCGGTCCTGGAATGGAGTAATAGATGTTTAGTAAGCCGACGAGAGATCAACTGATTGCCATGGCTGGAATTTTTCAAGCATGCCAGCTGGTGGAAACACTCGCAAAAACGGGATCCGTTCCTTCAGATCGTTTTAGTGTGTCAATTGAAAGCCTGTTTAATAAAAACCCTGAAACAACAGAGGCTGTTTTTGGCTCCGTCGATCAACTTCATTTGGGCATTGAGTCCATGCAGGAGTTGCTTACGCTTCAGTCGGGGGCAAAACAATCTGACACATTAAGGTATGTGGTTGGTGTCGTTCATCTGGCAAAAAAACTACGTAATAACAAGAAGATGTTGCATAGTCTCAGCGAGCGGCTGGATCATGCATCGCGTCAAGCGGAACATTTCTCTATCACTCATGCGAATGTCATAGCAAACCTCGCTCAGGTCTACCAGGACAGTATCAGTACCTTTCGTCACAGAATACAGGTGAATGGCTATGCGAGTTACTTGCAGCAGGAAAATATTGCACAACGGATCCGCTGCCTGTTGTTTGCTGGAATTCGTGCAGCGATGCTATGGCATCAACTTGGCGGCAGAAGGCGCCATTTAATTTTGAACCGAAAGGATATTCTTGCACAGTTGCGCGAGCTATAAATACTGCTTTGGCCTCTGCCCCTTCTTACTAACAGCGACAATTTTCCGCTGAAAAAAAACTGTAGTTGCAGTAGAATTCGCGACTTTCTCAACTGATTGAACCCATCAGATTCCGGAACACACCATGAACCTTTCCAGTTTGACCGCAGTATCCCCAATTGATGGCCGTTATGGCAGTAAAACAGCAGACTTGCGATCCGCATTTAGTGAGTTTGGACTGATAAAGAATCGTGTTTTGGTCGAAGTTCGCTGGCTGCAACATCTTGCCGCTCACCCGCAAATAACCGAAGTTGGCGCCCTATCTGCTGAGTCCGAACGTTTGTTGAATGCGTTGGTCGATGACTTTTGTGAAGATGACGCCCAGAAGATTAAGGATATTGAGCGGACGACTAATCACGATGTTAAGGCTGTTGAGTATTTTATCAAAGAGCGAATTTCTGATAATCCTCAGTTGAATGAAATAAAGGAGTTTGTACATTTCGCATGTACTTCAGAGGATATTAATAATCTTTCCCATGCATTAATGCTCAAGGAAGGTCGAGATCAACTGTTGTTGGGGCAGCTGGAAGAGATTTCAGGTCAGATCGCAGCTATGGCTAAAGCTTATGCTGATGTATCGATGCTTTCCCGCACGCACGGTCAAACAGCCTCACCGACGACGGTAGGTAAGGAGTTTGCCAATGTTGCCTACCGATTGAATCGTCAAATTGAGCAGATTCGACAAGTTGCCTTGATGGGCAAGATCAACGGTGCCGTGGGTAACTACAACGCACATCTTTCGGCTTATCCGAATATTGATTGGGCGGCAAATGCAGAGGCGTTTGTGACGAGTCTCGGGCTTAGCTGGAATCCTTACACAACTCAGATAGAGCCCCATGACTATATTGCTGAGCTATTTGATGCGATTGCACGGTTTAATACGATTCTGATCGACTTTAATCGGGATATTTGGGGCTATATTTCACTGGGTTACTTCAAACAAAAAACTATTGCTGGCGAGGTTGGTTCTTCAACAATGCCACATAAAGTGAACCCCATTGATTTCGAAAACTCTGAAGGGAACTTGGGGTTGGCAAATGCGGTATTTACCCACCTTGCACAAAAATTGCCCATTTCTCGTTGGCAGAGGGATCTAACGGATTCTACAGTGCTACGCAATATGGGCGTGGGTTTTGGTTACAGCTTAATTGCCTATCAATCTACCCTGAAAGGGATTGGTAAGCTCGAGCTAAATGAACCGCGACTCGCTGAAGACCTGGATAACACTTGGGAAGTCCTGGCTGAACCGGTGCAAACGGTGATGCGTCGATACAATATCCCCGAACCTTATGAAAAATTGAAAGCGTTAACTCGCGGCCAGGGTATCACCAAGGAAGCACTTCTCAGTTTTGTGGAAACTCTGGAGATTCCAGAGCAAGCCAAAGCGGAACTTCGTGCCCTTACTCCTGCCCGTTATATTGGTAATGCCGGGGCTCAGGCTAAGGCCATTTAATTCAAATGGCTCCTTCTAGAGTATAGGGGAGCTACTTTGGAAGCAGGAGCTGCTCGATGTCAATTTACCCCCCTATTCTAGGCGGTCTATCGGCCGATGAATTTTTAACGGATTACTGGCAAAAAAAACCGCTACTGATTCGGAATGCAATTCCTGAGTTTGTATCACCCTTAACTGCTGATGAGTTGGCAGGTCTTTCTCTTGAGGACGGCATTGAATCTCGTATTGTCGTTGAACAGGGTCAAACTGGCCCATGGGAATTGCAGTCTGGCCCCTTCGATGAATCAATTTTTCAACAGTTACCGGAAAGCCATTGGACCCTGCTTGTTCAGGCTGTCGATTTGTGGGTTCCGGAAGTAAAAGAATTGCTTGGCCAATTTACTTTTCTGCCACCATGGCGTCTCGATGACGTTATGGTGAGTTACGCGCCCAAAGGTGGGAGTGTTGGCCCCCATTTTGATTATTACGACGTATTCTTACTGCAGGGACAAGGTCAGCGTCATTGGCAGATTGGCGGGTTATGTGATGCGCAGTCGCCTCGATTGTCTGATACTCCTCTGCGAATTCTTAGTGAGTTCAACAAGGAAGAGGAGTGGGTGCTTAACCCGGGTGATATGCTTTACTTGCCGCCCAGATTGGCTCACTGGGGTGTCGCTAAAAACGACTGTCTTACCTACTCTGTTGGGTTTCGTGCACCGTCAATGGTCGATATGTTAGGTGATTTGACCACTGAACTCATGGCACAGGGGCATACGGGTTATTATCGCGACCCTCCCCTAACGACCGATATGGCGAGTACCGAAATTCATCCATCCTTTATCCAGCAAGTTAAATCGATGTTGGGGGAATTATTGGATGACGAGGCATTATTGAGTGATTGGTTCGCTCGCTACATGACCTCGCCGAAATATCCTGAACTATCCGGTGAGGTCGATGAGAACAGAGAGGCAGAAATTAAGGGTAAACGTTACCAAAATGGTGAGGTTCAACCTTTAGGTCGGAAGCATTAATCTATCTCTCTTCTGCTCTTTCCTTTGAGGGCATTGCAGCACCACCGGGCCAGCGGGGGTCGGTGACACCATAGAGAAAACTCTTATCTTTGGCGATAGCTTGTACCCTTCCTAATATATGGCGATCTGTATCGATCTGGTGCCCCATGTTTTCCAGTATATTAATGGTGTCAGGGCTAATGCCGGGTTCAACCCTAACCGTATCGGGTAGCCATTGATGGTGGATTCTCGGTGCCGCCGTTGCCTCTGCGATATTCATTCCGAACTCTAATTTATTAAGAATATTTTGTAGGACGACATTAATAATGGTGCTGCCACCTGGGCTGCCCGTGGCCATAACAGGCTTGCCATTTCTAAATACAATGGTCGGTGTCATCGAAGATAATGGTCGCTTGCCCGGCTCAATTGCATTGGCTTTATTGCCCACTAGACCATAGGCATTTGGAACACCAGGTTTAGCAGAAAAATCATCCATTTCGTTGTTGAGCAAAAAACCGCCACCCTCTACCGAGATACCGCTGCCATAGGAAAAATTAAGGGTATAGGTATTACTCACAACATTGCCTTTTTGGTCCCAAACAGAAAAGTGGGTCGTTTGAGGGCTTTCCTCTGGTAAAGCCAGGAATGGCTTTATGTCGGTGGATCGTGAAGATTTCTGCAAGTCTATACCTTCACGTAATTGCTTTGCATACGCTTTGTCGGTCAGGGCATCCACGGGTACCGGGAAGAAATCTGGGTCACCCAGATATTCACTGCGATCTGCATAGGCTCGACGCATGGTTTCTATCAATCGGTGCAGATATTCACCACTATTGTGTCCAAGACTTTTTAAATCCCAGCCCTCGAGAATATTGAGCATTTGAATCAGGTGAACACCACCTGAGGACGGTGGTGGCATTGAGGCTATTTGATAACCCCGGAAGGAGCCTGTGACGGGTTGTCGCTCGACCACACGGTAGTCGGCTAAGTCATCGTGAGTAATGAGCCCTCCCCCCTTTCGCATCTCGGCAACGATGAGGTCTGCCAGATCACCTCGATAGAAACCACTTGCGCCCTGTTGAGCGATGTCCGTCAGGGTCTTTGCCAAGTCTGGTTGTTTCCATAGATCCCCCGTCTTGAGGAGGCTTCCATCGTGGTTGAAAAAATAACGTGCAGAGGCTGTATCTGCCTTGAGTCTCGGCTGTGCTTTGCTTAGCGAGTAGGCAAGGGCTTCGTTTATCTCAAATCCATCTTCTGCCAGCGTTATGGCCGGTGCCATGACCTGTTGAAGTGTCATGGAGCCATAGAGATCCAGCGCATGAACGAGTCCGGCTACAGTGCCGGGAACACCGGTTGAACGGTGGCTGAATCGTGCCAGTGTTGTATCGACCCCGCCGTCTGTATTTTGAAACAGAGTACTGTGCGCAGCAGCTGGTGCCATTTCACGGTAGTCTATGGCGATGGTTCTGGCTCTGCTGGCGAGGTGGATAAGCATAAAGCCACCGCCACCGAGGTTGCCAGCTTGGGGCAAGGTAACAGCCAAAGCAAAACCCGTCGCTACCGCAGCATCGATGGCATTTCCGCCATTCGAGAGTATTGTTGCTCCGACGCTGCTGGCAATAGCATCTTGGGCGACAACCATTCCGGAATTTGTTGCGATGGGGTGAAATCGCGCTGAGCGGTCTAAAATCGGTGCCAACTGATCGGCGAGTAATCCGCCTGGTGCTAAAAGAGCTAGAATGATTATAAAGCGGGTAGACATTTTCATAGGGCAAGCTCAACTTGATATAACGCAAATCTTAACAATCGAATACTGTTTATACACTAATAGGGAAACTAAGATGAGCTATAAAGACGGGTTAGGTATTTGGAGTAAAGGGGTTTATTGATGGAAACTGTTGAATTTTTCCCGATTGAGGTTGAGCGAACAAGCTGGGATGTCTCAAGAGAAATTCTGACCGACATTCGGCATAAAGTATTTGTTGAAGAGCAGCATGTTCCTGTTGATGAAGAAATCGATGAGCATGATACCAAGGCTATTCATTGGTTGGCCTACGGCCCTAACGATCTGCCAATGGCGACAAGTAGAATGTTATCTGATGGCTATATCGGTCGAATGGCCGTGCTCAAGGAGTATAGAGAGCGTGGTGTCGGGTCAGCGTTAATGCGGAAAATGATTCGATATGCTGTCAGGGAGGGAATGGAATATATTTTCCTCAATGCTCAAATTAAAGCGATCCCTTTTTATGAGGGGTTTGGTTTTACTGCCCAAGGTGATCCATTTCTGGATGCTGGCATTCCGCACAAAACCATGACGTTGAACCTTAGCCCTTATCGGGATAACTCACCCCAACCTATTTTAAAAGAAATAGCTGAGGAGGAGCGTCAACGAAAAAGCATTGAGGGTGTCGACAACTTTAGTGATCAAGCGGTGATGCTGGTTAATCGTGCACACCGGGAAGTTCGGATATTCAGTCACCGGTTAGAGCCGGCAATGTACAGTAATAGCCAGTTCTGTGATGCCATCTATGCTTTTGCTACCAGCCACCCGCTAGCCAGAGTGAGAATACTGGTTAAAGATATCCTCTCTGTGGTCAGCCACAGCAACCTGCTCCACGATTTGTGCCTCCGTCTACCGAGCCGAATTCAAATAAGAAAATTACAGACAAAAGAGAGCTGTCTGCATACGGAGTTTATGTTAGTGGATCGAGCTGGCATTCTTTACAAGCAGGAGCCTGAAAGGTTTGTTGGCTATGTGGTGGAGTACTCGCCGCTGGAGGCCGTCGAACTGGTAAACGAGTTTGATACTTTATGGGAGCAAGGCGAGTTAGATCCAGAGCTCAGGCGCTTACATATTTAAAGGGTTTAGATTTAAGGGATCTAGATAGACCTATCGGCGTTTCGATACTACGAATGAAAACCTCGGAGCCATGGCTGGCCCCGAGGTTATTTCATAAGAGACTAGCTTCTTTACGCTTGCAGCTTAGCCTTTTGGCGATAGGCATGCAGTAGCGGTTCGGTATAGCCACTAGGTTGCTCTGCCCCTTTGATGACGAGGTCACAGGCCGCGGCAAAGGCAATGCTTTGATCAAAATTTGGCGCCATATTACGGTAGAGAGGGTCACCTGAGTTTTGCGTGTCCACGATGGCGGCCATACGTTTCATGGTTTCCATCACTTGCGCTTCAGTACAGATGCCATGACGGAGCCAGTTGGCAATGTGTTGGCTTGAGATTCGAAGTGTTGCTCTATCTTCCATCAGGCCAACATTGTTAATGTCGGGCACTTTTGAGCAACCAACGCCCTGCTCTACCCAGCGTACTACGTAGCCGAGGATCCCCTGTGCGTTGTTATCAAGTTCTTTCTGAATAGCATCGGCAGATAACTCTCCCTCGAGCAGCGGAATCGTCAAAATATCATCAACGCTTGCGGGTGTGCGCGTAGCTAATTCTTGTTGACGAGCAAAGACATCCACTTGGTGGTAGTGAAGAGCATGAAGTGTCGCAGCAGTAGGTGATGGTACCCAGGCGGTGTTTGCGCCTGCCAGAGGGTGGCCTATTTTGGCTTCCATCATGTCGGCCATATTTTCAGGGATGGGCCACATACCTTTACCAATTTGAGCTTTGCCATTAAGACCGCAAGCCAGGCCAACATCGACATTCTGGTCTTCGTAGGCTGTAATCCATTTCATGGTTTTTAGCTGACCCTTTGGCGCAAAGGGCCCCGCCTCCATGCTGGTATGGATTTCATCGCCAGTACGGTCGAGGAAGCCTGTGTTGATAAATACAACGCGCTCACTGGCTGCCCGGATACATTCTTTCAGGTTGACCGACGTGCGGCGCTCTTCGTCCATTATGCCTACCTTAAGAGTATTGCGGTCGAGGCCTAGAGCATCTTCAACAGCATTGAATAAGGTGTTGGTAAAGGCTACTTCTTCTGGGCCATGCATTTTTGGCTTAACAATATAGATGCTGCCAGTTTTGCTGTTGCTGTATTGACCATTGCCCTTTAGGTCGTGAATGGAAATCAGGCTGGTCATCATGGCATCCATGATCCCTTCAGGCACTTCATTGCCATCTGAATCTAGAATCGCCGGATTCGTCATCAGGTGGCCTACATTGCGAACGAACAGTAAGCTGCGGCCGGGAAGAACCAGAGATCCACCATCTGGGGTAATGTACTCGCGATCAGGGTTCATTTTTCGAACAATAGTCTTTCCGCCTTTCTCGAGAGTTTCCTCGAGATCGCCCTTCATCAATCCTAACCAGTTGCTATAGATTAACGCCTTATCTTCAGCATCGACGGCAGCCACGGAATCTTCGCAATCCATAATGGTTGTCAAGGCGGCTTCCATCAGAATATCTTTGATTCCAGCAGGGTCTGAAGCACCAATTTGAGTATCTCTATCAACTTGAACTTCAAGAT
>DFBC01000149.1 GCA_002367235.1 Cellvibrionales bacterium UBA3090 | reverse complement strand
TGCCGCGTGGGTGAAACGCTACCCCGCAAAGTCAATTTTCGACTGATTGCGGCAACTAACAGAGATTTGACCCAGGAAGTCGCAGAGGGCCGTTTCAGGATGGACCTTTATTACCGTATTTCTTCCATGACACTCACAGTGCCACCGCTTCGGGAACGCAAAGGCGACGTTTCAATACTGGCCAAAAATATTTTCGACAATCTTGCAGAGCAACACGCTGTAGGTGAAAAGCGGCTCGGAAAACCTTTGCTGGATCTGCTGGAAAAACATTCCTGGCCAGGAAATATTCGCGAACTGAGCAACTTAATTACGGCTGCATTTTTCCTTTCCGACTCAGAAGAGCTTGGGCCAGAGGACTTACCTCAAGATTTCCTTATGGCTAACGCTGAAACAGCTTGTGAAGAAAATTCAAACCCTCTGGACCTTGCAGAAAAAGAGGTGATTAGCCGAGCGATTAGAGAGCAAGGTGGTAATTTGACCAAGGTTGCCAAGCAACTGAATATTGCCAAGAGCACACTTTATATCAAACTGAAAAAATACGGACTTCAACGCCCCTGACATCTGACTGCGCCAAACTACCCCTAGCGCCAATTAATACGCACAAGGGGTAGCTCAATCATCACTGAAAACCGAAGGTAGTTCCTCTAAGGGCAGCTCTTTGCCAATGCGCAGTGTCCGCGTTGCCAACTGCACTTCTTTCAGAAAGTACATTAATGAAACGATCAACAACACCAGCGCCAGAACAAAAAAACCAACTATCCAGCTGCCAATATTTAACCGCCAAAAACCTCCGATAAAAAGACTCACAATAAGTGTACACACCATTAGGCCCGCGGCCGTACAGAAGCCAATTGACCAGTTAATAATATTGACTCGTCGCCACAAGACCACTAATTCCCTATGAGCAACCGCACGCAGCTGAGGATCGTTGAGTCTGGACTCTCGCACCTCAACAACCCGGGCACGGTCAACAATCCGCCCTAAACGTCCAGACATTACATTAAGAAAACCCGCGACACCTGCGAGCAGAAAAACAGGGGCGACGGATAACTGAATGATCATCGCTAGATCAGTTGCCGTAATTAGTGGGTTCATCGCTTTCCAACCAATGTTCTGACGATTATTTAAAATAGTTTCTCGGGCCTAGATCCAGAACCCAAGAATTCCTAGACAATTTCTTCTGACGGGACAACACCTGTCCGCCAACGCCGTACCATTTCCTTTGCCCTCTCTCCAGTTAAATAGATCGCGGGCACTAATAATAAAGTCACAAAGGTCGCCAACAACACCCCAAAGGCCAATGAAATCACCATGGGTATCAAGAATTGAGCTTGTGCACTTTTCTCAAACAAAATGGGCAGCAGACCAAAAAAGGTGGTGAGCGACGTTAACACGATGGGGCGAAAGCGATCGCGCGCACCCCGAATCACTGCCTCACAGGGGTGCCAACCCTCTTTTACCAATTGGTTGATGCGGTCGATCAACACCAGGTTATCATTGACGACCACGCCTGCCGCGGCCAACACCCCCATCATCGAAGGCATGCTAATTTCTTTACCAAGTAACATGTGACCGAGAATCGCGCCCGCAATACCAAAAGGCACGGCACTAAGAATAATGACCGGCTGCCAATAGGAGCGAAACTCAATAGCCAAGAAAGCATAGATCGCCAACAGCGCCAACGCCATCATTTGCAGAAAGCCAGATTCAAATTCGGTCTGATCTTTTTGGGCTCCATCAATCTGCAATGAAATACCTGGATATTTTGCTTCAAGTTCAGGCCAGTATTGTTTTTTAAGTGCAAAAACAATCTCATTGGCTGATACAGCCCCCCTCGACAGCTCACCTTTGATTTCCACCATCCGCATTCGGTCCCGACGTTTAATTTCGGTATAACCCGGAACAAACTCGGCATCGGCAACCGCATCAAAGGGCAGCTCACGGCCATCCCCTGTGCGAATTCTCATCTCATCCAGAGAGGCCAGAGTGGCTCGCTCTTTGGCAGGGTAGCGCACCATGACCTTCACATCTTCACGTTCACGGGGAATACGCTGAGCTTCCGCACCATAAAAGGCATTGCGCAATTGATTGGCAATGTCACTGAGGCCAATACCCAGTGTGTCGGCATGATCCGTCAAGCTGATCTCTATTTCCTTACCCGCCGACCGCATAGAGTCCGAAACATTATAAACTCCGGGATAACTCAACAAGGCAGACTCAATGTCACTGGTCGCCCCTCGAAGCGCATTGATATCCCGCCCTTTTAACACCAGATTGATATCTTTAGGCTTACCCATCAGCGTATATTCAACATCGAACTCCTCCACATTTTCTACAGAACCAATGTGCTTTCGCCATAGTTCTGCTACATCACGGGAAGATACTGAGCGGCTTTCATTGCTCGACAACTCGAGCACAATTGAGACATTGTTTTCATTACTTTCGGCAAAGTGGTTTTTCAATACTGACTGACCATCCTCACTGATTAGCAATGGTTCCTTTTTCAAAGCCTGCACCGCCGCCTCTAACTGTGCCATAACCTCCAGTGACCGGTTAAAACCGGTGCCTTCTTGTAGTTCAGCCGAGGCTCGCAAGTATTCACCCTCGACTACCGGAAAAAATGACACGCGCAACCAGCCGGTAAAGAAAAACCCCAAAACCACAATCAATATCGCAATAAAGGTCGCTATAGTGATAGCACTATGTCGCAAGGCACGCTCTAAAAATGGTCGGTACAAGTTTTCGGCAAAACGCTTTAAAGCGGAGGAGGCATGCTGCCTCGCATGATGAACCCAGCGCGCCACTAACCAGCGGGGCTCTTTCTCTGGCTTCATATGACGCAAGTGTGCAGGCAGTATCAAAAAAGATTCCAGCAGTGAAAATGCCAGCGCAATAATCGCCACCTTTGGCATCACCACCATCAGCTTGGTGGAATCTCCTGGCAACAGCAGCATGGGCACAAACACAATCATGGTGGTAATCACAGCAAAGGTAACTGGCTTTGAAACGGACAGAGCACCGATTGAAGCGCTGTCAGAACCATTTAATCCTCGCTCGTAATGAGAGTGAATACTTTCGCCCACGACAATAGCATCGTCTACCACAATGCCAAGAATCAGCAAAAAGGCAAACATCGACACCACGTTGACGCTAATGCCCAAATAGGGCATTAGCCATAGCGCACCCAAATAGGAAATCCCTATTCCGGCTGCCACCCAAAACGCCAATGCAGGGCGTAAAAAAAGTACCAGCAACGCAAACACCAGAATTAGCCCACCCAGTGCATTTCGCAGCAACAGCTCTATTCGACTACTGAGATAAACCGAAAGATCGCGCCACACTGCCAGCTCCACACCCTCTTGTAGGGTTGGTGTTTTTTTCTCGATGTACGCCCTCACGGCGGTGGACGTCGTTATTACATCGGGGTTACGAGTATTAAATAGGTTTATAAATACTGCTGGCTTGCCATTAAACTTGGACACCACGTCCTGCTCGGCAAACCCATCATTAATATGGGCGATCTCACCGAGGAGGACCTGTGTGCCATCGGCGTTTCTCAACACGACAATATCTTCAAAATCCCGCCGACTATAGGCTTGTCCTCGAGTTTGCAGGACGATATCCCCCGCCTCTTCTCGCACCTCACCCGCCGGCAAGTTAATGGAAGAGCGACGAATAGCCTCCACGACATCATTAAAGTGAAGCTGGTACTGGCGCAGAGTTTCTTCAGAGACCTCGACAGAGACTTCTTCGGGCCGGGTTCCACCAATCTCTGCCAACGTCACACCTGGCAGCTCGATCACTTCATCCCGAATGTCTTCTGCCAGTCGCTTTAGATCCCGCTCATTCAGCGTCCCTGCCACCGCAATACTAAGAATCTGAGTTCTGGCAAGAATTTCTCTAATCTGAGGTCGCTCGGAATTAACCGGAAAGGTATTAATTGCATCGACTCGAGTCTTAACATCATTGAGTAGTTTTTGAGTATCGTAGCCATCGGCTACCTCAACCTCTATCCGCCCCGCACCTTGATAGGCAAATGAGCGAAGCTCTTCAATACCATCCAGATCGTGAATCTCTTCTTCGATCCGAATACAGATCTGCTCTTCAACCTCTTTTGGGCCTGCGCCCGGATAGGGCACGACCACCTGCACCACATCCCTAGGAATTTTGGGAAACATTTCTTTATCTAGGCCAGACAGCCCGGTAAAGCCGCCGACCAAAATCATCAGCATCAGCAAATTGGCCGCTATGGGGTTATTAACAAACCACGCGATAAGCCCCTTACTGGTAGCACTCATGGTAACTGAACCCTAGGGTTCTCTGGGTCGATAATAACAGGATCAATCTTCATCCCCGTTACCACATAGCCTGGCCGCTCAAGCAGAATAATAGCGCCAGGTCTAACGCCACGAATAAAGGCGGCCTCTCCACGGTGTTGCAACACACTTACCGGCTGTATCTTCAGCCGGTGTTCGTCGCCAATAACTAACACATTGTCTTTTTCATAAAGTGCCATACGCGGAATGGCCACCACATCATCAAAAGTTCGGCCCAATATCTCAGCATTAACAAATGAGCCCACCATCAAGGGGGGGTTGCTTTCAAGTGGTTTGTCCACCTCCGCAATACCGTACATCACCCTGCTACGAGGATCGATGCTGGCATCAGTGCGGGACATATATCCCTGCCACTTATGATCACCGGCTTTAGTGGAGAGTGTGACCGGCAAGGTCACCTCTTGATTGGGCATTAGCGGCAATGCCAACAATTCACTCTGAGATGCGGTTAACGGCAATTTAATTTCTGCCGAATCAACAGCAAAGATTTGTGCAACCTTCATACCGGCAGACAGGTATTGACCAAGATTTACCTCGATGGTGCGTATTCGCCCATCAAAAGGTGCCTTTATCGTCGTTCTCTCAAGGTTGAGCCTGGCCTGATCGAGGTCAGCCTTTGCCGCCTCAACTGCGGCTTCAGCGGCTTTTAATTGCGGCTCTCTCAAAAATAGTGCGTTCCCCGCTTTATTGCCCAGGTCGCGCCACTCTCGCTTAGCTTGAAATACCCGACCCTGTTCTGTAGCGAGCACTTGCTCTGCTTCCGCCACACGGGATTTTGCCCTGACGACTTCAATTTTATAGTCTCGCAGATCGAGCTGAAGCAGTGTGTCTCCCTGCTTAAAGAAACCACCGTCAACAAATAAGTCGGCCACAGAGACCACCTGCCCGGAAACTTGGGTGGCCAAGGCAATTTCCCGTTTAGGTTGCACGGTTCCCTGAGCTGAAACAATCAGCTGATGCGGCCCCGGCTCAGCAATCATCGCTGGAATTTTTGGCACCGGAGGCTCGCTCAATGGCTGCTGTTCGGGCTGTGGTCGCGACATTGCCAGCCCTGTCACAACCAATACCGCAACAACCAAAATGATCAGAGGGGGAAGTATTTTTTTTAGCCCGGCCATCATCTGAACGCTACCTTCACTAAATGTCATTCTCGCTAATTACAACACATTATCGTCAAAACCCGATTGCACCTTACCTATTGCACATACATATGGCCAGCCATCTGTATTTGTTGCCTGATACCGGAGGCTCACACTCATTAAGCCATGCCACAAAACTGCATTGAAACTGCCACCTTTTTGTCATTTGTATCCGCTACCTTGGCGATAAAAAGGAGAGCACTATGCACTACCCCGCTATCTGGTTATCTGACATTCATCTGGGAGACCGCGACTGTAAGGCAGAGTTCTTGCTCGATTTTCTAAAGAGCACCAGTTGCGACACCCTGTATCTGGTTGGAGATATGATAGATCTATGGGCAATGAAGCGATCTTTTTTTTGGCCCCCAAGCCATCATGCAGTACTGCGAAAAATCATTTCACTGGCCAATAGTGGCACCAGCGTCATTTATATTCCCGGCAATCACGATGAACTGGTACGGGAGATTATTGGTACCTCGGTATTGAACATCAAGATCCATAATGAATATATCCACACGACCCGGGCGGGAAAAAAACTGCTGCTAACTCATGGCGACGAATTCGATCATGCGGTGCTTTGCAATCGACTGACCAAAATCATCGGTTACGCCGCTTACAGTCTTCTAATTCGCATAAACCGCTGGGGCAATCGAATCCGGAAATATTTGGGATTACCGTACTGGTCGCTGGCCTATTACATTAAAAACCGGGTGAAAAACTCCCGAGAAGCTATTGCTACATTTGAACAAGCGGCCGCACAAGAAGCTATTCGCAGGAAGGTGGACGGTAT
>DFBC01000082.1 GCA_002367235.1 Cellvibrionales bacterium UBA3090 | reverse complement strand
AGTTTTCTGATTAATGACTGCCGGGGTGGCTAGACGGCTAATAGATACTTAAAAGGGTCGTTTGAAACATGACGTATTGAGGTCAATTCCAGTACAATAACCGGCTTTAAATCCTGCCTGATGTGAGCTACTTCAAGATGCTGATTTTCCGTGGTGCCCCGGCGCTTTCTGAGTTTAGAAAACAAAAACTTCTTTCTTCACTGAAGGCTATTGAGCCTTGTATCGAGGGGGTATATGCCGAATTCGTCCATTTTGCAGAAGTAGAGGGGGATTTGTCGGATGCAGAATCGAGCACGCTACAAGCACTGCTTACCTATGGACCACAGGTAACAGCGGAAGAACCTGAGGGTGACATGTTTTTGGTTGTTCCTCGCCCCGGCACTATTTCACCCTGGTCTAGTAAGGCGACAGATATTGCCCACAACACAGGGCTGCAATCCTTGAGGCGTTTGGAGCGCGGTATTAGTTATTACCTGCGCGGGACTATCATTAAAGAGCATCGCCCACAGATCGAAGCACTGTTACATGATCGTATGGTGGAGGCTGTTTTTACGAACCTTTCTGAAGCTACCACATTGTTTGTACATCAGGAGCCAGCGCCAATGACTCAGGTTCCTGTTCTTCAGGACGGTAAGTCTGCTCTGGAAAAGGCCAATGTGGCTTTAGGGTTGGCATTGGCAGATGATGAAATTGATTACTTGTTGAAGAGTTTTAACGACCTTGGGCGTGACCCCACCGATGTTGAGTTGATGATGTTTGCCCAGGCAAACTCTGAACATTGTCGTCATAAAATATTTAATGCGTCATGGAATATTGATGGCGAAAGCCAGGACATTTCGCTGTTTGGCATGATCAAGAATACCTACGAACTGGGTGGTGAGGACGTACTTTCTGCCTACGATGACAATGCCTCGGTCATTGCAGGTAGTGAAGCGGGTCGCTTTTTTCCAAACCCTGATAGCAAAGTGTATGGCTATACCCAAGAGCCCATTCACATTCTAATGAAGGTGGAAACGCACAATCATCCCACGGCCATTGCACCATTTCCGGGTGCCGGTACCGGATCGGGTGGAGAAATTCGAGATGAGGGTGCTGTCGGTCGCGGTTCAAAGCCAAAGGTCGGTCTCACGGGATTTTCTGTTTCTAACCTTAACCTTCCGGAGCTTACCCAGCCTTGGGAGCAGAATTATGGGAAACCCGACAGGATTGTGACAGCTTTGGATATTATGGTCGAAGCGCCCATCGGTGGTGCTGCGTTCAATAATGAATTCGGGCGCCCTAATCTCTGCGGGTATTTTCGCACCTTTGAGCAGGATTTTGATGGTGAGCGACGCGGTTATCACAAGCCAATAATGATTGCCGGAGGCTACGGCAATATCCGTGAAGAACATATTGAACAGCATGAATTTGATCCTGGCTGTAAGTTGATCGTGTTGGGTGGTCCTGCCATGTTGATCGGCCTGGGAGGTGGTGCAGCCTCGTCAATGGCGTCGGGCAGCAGTGCCGAAGATTTGGATTTTGCCTCCGTACAGCGGCAAAATCCGGAGATAGAGCGCCGCTGTCAGGAAGTCATTGATCAATGTTGGCAGCTAGGTAGAGAAAACCCCATCGCCTTTATTCACGATGTGGGCGCGGGAGGTTTATCCAATGCCTTTCCTGAATTAGTTAAAGATGGCGGTTGTGGCGGCCACTTTGAACTGCGTAACGTAAACAATGATGAGCCGGGTATGTCTCCCCTAGCCATCTGGTGTAATGAAGCCCAGGAACGTTATGTTATGGCCGTTGAGCCTGAAAACCTGGCTCAGTTCGAAGCAATCTGTAAGCGCGAGCGCTGTCCGTACGCGGTGGTGGGCGAGTCCACAGCCGAAAATCATCTTTTGGTGAACGATCAACACTTCGACGCGAAACCCGTTGATTTACCCATGTCTGTATTGTTTGGCAAACCACCAAAAATGCATCGCGATGCAGAATCCTTAAGTCCTCAAACCAAGCCTTTTGACTGGTCGGGTATTGTTTTGGATGAGGCCATAGATCGGGTTATACAGCACCCATCTGTCAGTAGTAAAAGCTTTCTCATTACCATTGGTGATCGCAGTATCACTGGCACTGTGGCAAGGGATCAGATGGTGGGTCCCTGGCAAGTGCCCGTGGCTGATTGTGCCGTGACAACGGCGAGTTTTGATAGTTATGCGGGTGAGGCGATGGCTATGGGTGAGCGCACGCCGCTTGCTCTTTTAGATGCTCCTGCATCGGGGAGAATGGCCATTGGTGAGGCCATCACCAATATTGCCGGAACCAATATAGCCAAGCTTTCCAATATCAAACTCTCGGCTAATTGGATGTGTGCAGCGGGCCACCCAGGTGAAGATGAGAAACTCTTCCGTACCGTTGAAGCCGTGGCTATGGAGTTATGTCCAGCATTGGGTTTAACCATTCCGGTGGGAAAAGACTCAATGTCCATGCGTACCGCCTGGGAGCGTGATGGCGAGCAGAAATCGGTTACCTCGCCGTTATCACTGATTATTTCAGCATTTTCGCCTGTTGGGGATGTACGAAAAACACTTACGCCCCAATTGCGAACGGATAAAGGCGACACGGTACTTCTCTATATTGACCTTGGTGAAAATCTGAATCGTCTGGGTGGCTCCATTTTGGCTCAGGTATATAACCAGATGGGCGATACGCCACCCGATGTTGTCAGTGCAGACAAACTAAAGGACTTCTTTAATACCATTCAGGCGGCAAATAAGGCGGGTGAACTCATTGCCTACCACGACCGTGCTGATGGCGGTTTATTTACCACCCTGGTTGAAATGGCGTTTGCCGGGCGCACGGGGCTTGATATCTGTCTGGATGAGCAGCCTGGTGATGCACTGTCGCTGCTGTTTAACGAGGAACTAGGTGCCGTTGTTCAGGTTTCAGCTGATATTGCCGATGCAGTAAAAATTCGCTTTGCTAAAGTCGATATTCCTGTCAGCACCGTTGCTACGCTCAACAACTCTGACAGCATTGAGATTCAGCAGGATGGTGCTCGTCTGTACAGCCACAGTTGTGTCGAATTGCTCCGCCGCTGGAGTGAAACCAGTTATCAAATTCAGGCGCAGCGTGATAATGAACAATGTGCACGCCAGGAATTTGATGGCTTGTTCCTCGAAGATCCTGGTCTCAGTGTCGGTCTGACATTTGATATAAATGATAATGTTTCAGCACCGTATATTGATCGAGGTATTCGTCCTCGTATTGCTGTACTTCGTGAACAGGGTGTCAATGGTCAAGTTGAGATGGCCGCAGCCTTCGATCGTGCTGGCTTCGATTCTGTCGATGTTCATATGAGTGATATCTTAAGTGGTCGCATAGGTTTGGACGACTTTAAGGGGCTGGTGGCCTGTGGTGGTTTCTCCTACGGGGATGTTTTAGGCGCTGGAGAGGGATGGGCCAAGACTATTCTGTTCAACCCGCAGGCGCGAGAGGCTTTTCAGCAGTTTTTTCACCGCAACGATTCCTTTACCTTGGGTGTTTGTAATGGTTGCCAAATGTTGTCCAATCTTAAGCCTCTAATTCCTGGCGCTGAACATTGGCCACGTTTTGTTCGTAACTTATCCGAACAGTTTGAGGCTCGTTTTTCACTCGTTCGTATTGAGCCGACCCCCTCTGTGTTATTGAAGGGAATGGTCGGTTCTCATATCCCCATTGCTGTCGCTCATGGCGAGGGGCGGGCTGAATTTGCAAGTGATATCGATGCGCAAGCCTACAGTGCTTCCGGTCAAGTGGCTCTTCGTTATTTGGATAATTTCCACGATGCAACCGAGGTATATCCAGCGAATCCCAATGGATCACCGATGGGTATTACCGGGGTAACCAGTGCCGATGGCAGGGCAACGATTATGATGCCTCATCCCGAGCGAGTATTTCGTTCGGTGACCAATTCCTGGCACCCGGATGACTGGCAGGAAGATGGTGCTTGGATGCGACTGTTCAGGAATGCCAGACTCTTTGTCGATTAATCATTCCTTGCACATATAAAAGCCCAGTGTCACGACTGGGCTTTTTTTTATCTTTATTTCAGTGCTATTGATAGACATCAATTGTGTTTCAAAGCACTTACTCTAGTCTCTAGCTCCCATAACCATAAGACACTGATAACGGTGAGGATCTAGGTCTGCCTTCGGGCAATTCCGAAGCAACTGGTATTGCCAGATGTGTGGTTATAGACTGAGAGGCAATATTATGGGAATGCTGAAAAAAGAAGATGCTATGCAGTTCCAAAAAATACACGGCCAATTACTAAGAAGGCACCACCTCTTTTCTGCTCTGTCGGACATGGAGCTGGAAAAATTAATGTGTGGTAGCCGGGTTATTAGTGTTGGGAAGGGAGAGTTTCTGTTCCAGCAGAATGAGGAAGCTCGGAATTTCTACTTTGTTGTATCTGGCTGTATAAAACTCTTTCGTACACTCCCCGATGGGACAGAGAAAATTATTGAGTTGGTTGCCACAAACCAGACATTTGCGGAAGCGTTAATGTTTGCTTCGCAGACCTTTTATCCTGTCTCTTCTCAGGCGGTTGAGCCCGCTGAATTGTTCAGCTTTTCTAATCTAGATTATGTGGCGCTGCTTAAAAGCAATCCTAATCTAAGCATGGTGTTGATGGCTGATTTGAGTCGACGTTTAAGAATGAGACTCAACGAAATTGAAGTGTTATCACTTAAAAATTCTACCCACCGAGTTGTCCGTTATTTGATTACTCAATTTGTGGGCTCTGATGCCGAATATCCTCAGTTTGAGTTGCCGGTAGCCAAGCGTCTTATAGCCGGTCAGTTGGCAATTCAACCTGAAACTTTTTCAAGAATTATTCACCGGCTAAAGGAAGAGGGGATTATTGCCATGAAAGGCAAAGAGGTAACGGTTCTTGATCGCAAGGCATTAGCCAGTTACGAATAAGTCTTAAAGGCCATCGATAAAAAACCCTGTTATTTATGCTTTTTGACGAGCACAAATAACAGGCATTACCTAAGATTTTAGGCGTTTACTTTAAGCTGGCGTAGTAAGCCGCCAAATTTTCCGCATCTTGATCAGTGAGCGATTTAGCCATAGAGGACATCATCGGATCATTGCGTTGTCCATCGCGGAACGCTTTGATTTGCTTGGCGAGATAGGTGGCTTTTTGACCTGCCAGATTAGGCCATAAATCGTTGCTGCTAATACCGTTAGCACCGTGACACCCAGCACAGGTTAAGGACTTGGCTTTTCCTGCTGCGGCATCACCCGCTGCCATTGTTTGACTTCCAACTGAAACCAAGGCTACTGCCATCGCTACTTTCATCGTAGTTCCGATCAGTTTTTTCATATTAATACTCCAACCATGGGATAAATGAATCGTGAAACGTAACCTATATAACAGGTTATCTAGCGGTTTATCTTACCAGAAGGATAAGGGATAGACCGAAAAAATTGATTGATTACAGTCAAGGTGTGGTTGTTTGTATTTCAGGCATTAAGGTGGCGGGTTTTCCTCTTAGAGCACTAATGACAACAACCAGAAACAGCACGCCGCCCAAAACGGCAATTACCCCACCGACACCCATAAATACCATGCCAATAATTTCCTGTAGTCCTTCCAGTCCCTGGGCTTGCCCCGCAGCTTTGCGTTTAACCCCGTGCCCCCCGGACCAGGCTAGGGCGGTAATATGCATCAGTTGCCCCCCCCCATATAACCACGGCATCCAATAGGCCATTTTTAGACGTTTTATCGGGCGCCCTAGTCGGGGCAGCAGTAGAAAGACGACACCCATAATGGCCATGGTTACACCCACAATTGAGCCGTGGTAATGAGCGGGGATGACGGTATTGGATCCCATGATCATAAAGCCAAGAATGCCTCCGCCAGCAAACAGTGTGATTGAACAGATTAACGCTGCTCGAAGAGGTTTTTGTTCATCGCTAAGCGCTGTAAAACGGAAGGTGCTTAAAAATACCATCAGGCCGAGCGGGATGGAGGCCAGCCCACCCTTACGCATTAATTGGGTAAATCCTAAAATATGATCGCTTGACTCAATTTTGTAGCTGTATAACCAGGGGGTCATCACCAATGGAAGAACAACCAGAAGAAAGAGCACCGCTCCCAGACGTGGACTCATACGTAAATCTTGGCCACAGGCAGCGGCAAGCATCACCCAGGCGACAAGCAGTAACAGGGTATTAATGAACTGGTGTACGTGACCGCCACCCCAGAACAATAGGTCGTAATAGAACTCTCCGCCGATACTCTCTGGAATGCGAACATATGAAATGGCAACACAGATTACCGCGATGAGAACCGACCATGCACCCAGATAGAGGGCGAAGCGCAAGGTATCAGTGCCCTGAGAACGATTTAATCGTAGAGGGTTAGTTACGATAAAACCAAGAGCCTGGATGACGAGCCCCGCTGTTACCACAATGAGCCCGTAAAAAAACCAGGGTTGTAATATCACCGGTACGTAATTGTTCATTAGTGGTTGGCTGGCCCCAAGGAAGGGAGAAATACTGATAAGCACCGTGCCTGTTACAGCCAGCCAAAATGCTGCTTTGCTCCACAGCGATTCACGGTGTATCCCAAATACAGCCCAAAGAACACCGGCACCGGCAAGAAACCAGATGAGAACCGATAGATCCACATGAACAACAAGGGCAACCTTAAAGAAGTTACTGCCGGGCATCAGTTCTTTGATGGCAGGGGTTCTTGATAGGGCAAGTAGAATCGCAAGGACTCCAGCGGCAACCAGGGCATACACTCCCAGCCATATCCAACCAAGTGCCAGTTTTTTAGCAGCGGGGTGAATGTCCTTAAGATTGTATGTATTGCTATTCAATGGCATGTCCTGATTAGTCGTATTCTGAATGAACCTAAACAGATTAGAGCAGTGTTTTAA
>DFBC01000010.1:25212-25709 GCA_002367235.1 Cellvibrionales bacterium UBA3090 | reverse complement strand
AAATCATCCAACAGTTGCTTGCCGTACCGCTTGGTGACTATACGGCGATCCAAGATAGTGACCCGCCCCTCATCGGTTTCAGTGCGAATCAGTCTACCGCAAGCTTGATGCAATCTAAGGGAGGCTTCTGGCAACATCAATTCCATAAATGCATTGCCGCCCTGCGTCTCCAACCATTCAGAAAGCGTAGAATGGACCGGGTCGTCTGGAACGGCAAATGGAATTTTGGCAATCACCACGTGGCAGCAATAATTTCCGGGGAAATCCATGCCCTCAGCAAAACTTGCCAGACCAAAAATAACGCTGCCATCACCCGCATCAATTGCAGCCTTGTGACGCCGTACGATTTCCTGGTTGCCCCACTGTCCCTGAATCAACACTTGAGCCAAACATTCCTCAGGCAGCTGCTCATATACCACTTCCATCTGGCGCCGGGAAGAAAACAGCACTAAAGAACCTTCTTGCCAATTGATGATTTCTGGCAACAGCGCGATCAC
>DFBC01000010.1:21964-25073 GCA_002367235.1 Cellvibrionales bacterium UBA3090 | reverse complement strand
AAAACTACCCAAAGTCTGAAGTGTCGCAGAGGTGATAACTGCGGCATAACACCTCTGCCAGAGGCTTTGCCTGAAGATGCCCCCAGCATCGGTCGGAGATGCAGATAATTGGATGTCCACATTTCCACCCACACCCTGCTCGAGGGACAACCAACGTGCATGGGGCGGGCCACTCCCCTTATCTTTAACCGAGAAACACTTCCATAGATGCAGAGCCGCCTCGACGCGGCCTTGCCAAACACCCACATTTTGAAACAACTGCTCCAAGTCCACCCGAGGCACAGGAAAATGCGGCTCATCGATAGCGTCACCGACACGATCAGAAAGAATATCCAGTGTTGTTGCCAAGGTGCCAAGGTTTTCTGAGATATGTCCGGAGAGTTCTCGGGCCTCGTCCCCTGGGTCTCCACCCGGGAAACACCAACGGCTGTCATCCCCGCCCAGCGATCCCTGGTCGAGAAACTTTTCGAACATTGGATAACTAAGGCCCAGAAGTTTCTCTGCCGCATTAGCAATTCCTGCAGCTTTGTCCATCCGTGAAGCCAGGTCAGGCGCACCGGCCAGCAAGGGCAGCCCACCTGCGATCTGTTTTTGCAGTCGACCGAGCCAGCTAATGGTACTTCGTAATCTACATTGGCCCGAAAAATGATTAAGCGCAGTAGCCGCGATTCGATGTCCTTCATCGAAAATATAAATGGTTTCTTCCGGTGCAGGGAGAATAACACCACCACCAAGAGCCAAATCGGCCATCACCAAATCATGATTGGCAACGATACAATCGGCTTCTTCAAGCTCATCTCGAGCCTTAAAAAAACAGCACTCACGAATAAATCGACAGCGACGGCCCGTGCACTGCCTGCGATCTACGGTAAGTGGCCGCCAATCGACATCGTCCAGAGACTCGGGCCAGTTATCCCTATCTCCGGGCCAGCTTCCCTCCTTAAGGGCATCCCCCATCGCCCGATAGCTAGCGATGATATTACTGGTAGGATTAAAATCGATTTCATCTTCAAATAAAAAGGCTCCGCTATCTCTGGAGCCCGCCACATCAAGGCACTGCTCCAACCGCAGAGGACAAAGGTAGCGGCCACGCCCCTTGGCCAAACTAACCGAATACTCCCACCCCGTACTCTCCAACAATGAGGGAATATCTCGCTGAACAAGTTGCTCTTGAAGCGCCACGGTACCTGTAGCCACCACCACTCGCTTACCAAGGTGGCGAGCGATAGGTAGGGTTGCCAACAAATAGGCTAACGTCTTTCCTGTTCCGGTACCGGCCTCAACCACACAGATACCATTATCGGAGATCCTCTGCCCTTCATCACCCTCTTCAACACCACCCAACGCGTTGGCAATTGCGGCAATCATTTGTTTTTGGCCAAGCCTGGGGCTCAGCTCGGTACTGGCCAAGAACTGACGATAGCCCTGCTGAATTTCTTCCTTAAGATCTGAATTCAACACAATCAGGAAAGGTTGAGCTTTTGACGAACCGGATTAGCGTACATAGCAAGGACAATATCACGGCATTCGGCCGGTATCGTATGCATTCGATCATTAAATTCACGCGCAGCTGCAGCCCAATCACAGTTTATTTCAGCTTTCCATTGAGACACGGGCTCTGGCTCCCCACCCAGCTGCTCATAGGCAATAATATTGGTGGGGTGTAGCTGATAGTTACCAATGATCTGGTGATCCACCGCAATGGCCATTTCGTCTGCGGAATCAATACCACTTTTCAACGGGCTGCCAAAGGCCACATGAACCGCACCCTTTCGGCCAACAACGCCGTTGTAAATGCTGGCAAGGTCTTCATGTTCATCCTTTTTATAGACGCCTTCCGTTTCCTTGGCATAAAGCTCCATTCCTTTTGCCGCATCTAGTGGATCAAGTTCATAAGAGATCGCCACTGGCACCACATTAAGTTCCGCAATCGCCTCGGCAAAGGTCTGCTCTTTTTGTTTGCTGAGGGTCAACATTTTCAACAGTGCCGGCTCTGTTTTATCTATCCCATCCTTGGCGCGACCTTCCCGCTGAGCAATCCAGATAGAAGAGCGCTCTTCTGTCAATGAGTAACGGATATAATTGGATAGCTGCAATAACGCGGCCAACTTTTCCCGCCGCCCCGACGCGGAACGCTTAACAATAAAGCTTTTATTAACCCGCATCAGATCCGAAGTAAACTCTTTGGTGAGCAGGTTATCGCCTATGGCTATCCGAACCGTCTCCCTGCCATCGTCATATAGGGCCACATTGACAAATGCCGGGTCCATCGCAATATCACGGTGGTTACTAATAAACAGGTAAGGCGTGTCCCTATCCAGCTTATCAAGCCCAGACACGGTCAAGGTGCAGTCAATCTTTTTTAACAGATTACCGAGGCTTTCTCGCATCGCATCGTGTAAGTCGCTTACCGTATTAATTTTATTGAAAGCATTATGCAGCGCTCTTCCAATTAGCGGGCGCACCAGCCAGGGCAACCAACGAGCCATCCTGGGGTATTTGATAGACAGCAGAGTATCGATAAACTCCCGGCTCTCAGATAGCCTATTTAATACTTCTGGCACCTCATCATCGCGATAAGGGCGAATATCATCGTATGTATTCATATGAAATGGCGTAATTATTCTTGGTTGTCAGACCCATACAAGGGATAAAGAATTTCTTAAATCGAGCCTTGGGCAATGGCGGTTAGCACACTCAGCTCATTGAGCTGTCACACTCACGATGACAAACGAGGATTGTACCAACGCACCTCTGAGGCATACTTATCGACCAGATGGGTCACATCCAAAATGATGGAAAATAATGCCATGCGCACAAGTAAGCCATTGTCCGTTTGTCGAAAGATTGCCAAATTCGGATTACTATCCAAGTCACTATCCAGCTCATTTGCTTCGGCGCGAGAATCCCTTGGCAAGGGATGCATAATGACCGTGTTAGGCTCACAGTGTGAGGTATAGATAGCCTGGTTAAGGCGAAAGCGACCACGATATAAATCTGCTTCGTCTTTACTGGAGAACCTCTCCTCCTGAATACGCGTGGAATAGACAATATCCACATGAGAAATGCTGGGCTCAATCTTGTCAGACTCCGCAACAGATAAGCCTGC
>DFBC01000010.1:0-21830 GCA_002367235.1 Cellvibrionales bacterium UBA3090 | reverse complement strand
AGATCAAGTAACGCCTGGCTGGGATGCTCGTTGCTACCATCGCCACCATTAATCACCGGAACCCGACTAGCACTGGCAAAATCCGCGACAGAACCGGCCTCGGGGTGACGCATACATATAATATCGCTAAACCCGGATAAGACTCTGGCAGTATCCTGAAGCGACTCACCCTTTGCCAAGGCAGACGCCTCGAAGCCAACGGTTTCTCGCACTTCTCCACCCAACAGGTTGAAAGCACTGCCAAAACTAATTCGAGTTCTGGTGCTGGGTTCAAAGAACATGTTGCCTAAAATGGCGCCATCTAGCACCCGCGTAATTTTCTGGCGCTGAGCATAGGGTTCCATCTGGTCGGCTACCCGAAAAATATGATCGATATCGGCCCGCTCAAACTGACTGATAGAAAGAATACTCGTACCCTTAAACTTCACACTGCCCCCAAATTCCACACTAGCTCCGCATATCAAAAAATACGCCAAAGCATTTTAACCACTTTGCCATAGGCGAACCAGCTACTTACCTGGCCTATAAAATCTGATTCCCCCATTCCTGCAAGGCCCGCAAAATATGGCGATCGTTTTCTGTTGAGCTGTCCAGCCCTAACAACCGTTCAATCTCTTCAAAATAGTCATCAAGTGTCGTATATCCCTCGCTCACTTGAGTAAGCCGATTGAAACGTATCTCTTCCCAGTGATGCTGCTCTTCAGCACTTAACGTATCTGGAAAATTTTTTGCACGGTACAGAAATAACAGTTGCTGGTAACGCTCATCTCTAAAATGAAATAAGTCCGCAGCGAGCTCTACGGCTGAAGCAGAACGCACTTCCGGCAATAACGCTTTATCTAGCTCACCAAGAAAACCATCATACAAACGCCTTTCCACATTGGCTGTTTTTTCATATGACGGTGTACCAAACACCTCGGAGAGTTTTGACGATAAATCATGCTGCCGTAGTAGCTGCCAATTTCGTTCGCACAGAGGCACATCAATCGCTAACCGCTGGGCGGCTTCGGCATCCAGCAATTTAGGCGTCGCCACCACAGGACAACGATTTAACTGCACACCCTTAAGCGGCAACCGCTCAACACCCTCCGGCAGATCCTCAGACCGAGTAAACAATCGTTGCTGTATGTGTTCAGCCGGCAATTTTATCAATGCCTCCGCATCACCCGTAAGATTAAAACAGATAATTAAGTTTTTATTTGTCGGGTGTCTTGCCAGCGGCATCATTAACGCAGTGTAGCCATGCTTTGAAGGCAACTTTCCCGAAACATGCAGAAACGGTTTTTTATGTGTTAAATCGATGAGGCTGGCTACTTTATGCTTTAACCGATGCTCGTAAATATATCGATAAAGGTTTGGCTGTTTCTCCATAACCAGCTTTGCCATAGCGATGGTGGCACGCACATCTGAGAGGGCATCGTGAGCAGACTCATGGGCGATACCATTCGCTTCGGTTAATCGCTCCAGCTTGAAACACGGCGAACCATCATCGTAGTTAGGCCAAACGATACCCTCGGGCCTCAATGCTCTAGTCAGGCGCATCATATCGATAATATCCCAACGAGAATTACCCTGTTTCCACTCTCGCTCATAGGGATCATAGAAATTGCGATACAGACTATAACGAGTAACCTCGTCATCAAATCGAATGCTGTTATAGCCCACACCACAGGTACCAGGAACTGACAACTCTCGGTAAATTCTCGCTATAAACTCTCGCTCAGTTACCCCTTCCTGCTGGGCAATTTGCGGGGTTATTCCCGTCACAAGACAGGCCTGGGGAGAGGGAAGACGATCAACCGGCGGTTTACAGTAGAGAGAAAGCGGCTCGCCGATAACATTTAGATTTTCATCGGTACGAATACCGGCAAACTGGGAGGGGGCATCACGAGCGGGATCTATGCCAAAGGTTTCATAATCATGCCAGTACAGTGTGTTTGCCATGATTCACTCCAACTACTCATATCAAGATTATCTATTCAAAAAAAAGCGGCATCCGAAGACGCCGCTTTTAATGACTCTAGAATAGGTACTTTTTACTAGAACTTATTCCGCCACCTCGGTGTAGGTCATTTCACCAACAACACGGCGGTTGCGAGCACGGCCTTCATCAGTGTCGTTATCTGCAATAGGACGACTTTCACCATAACCAACAGCAGTAATGCGGCTGGTATCTATACCGTATTCTTCATTGATCTTAGCTTTAACCGCTTCAACACGACGCTGAGACAGATCTTGGTTGTAGCTGTCAGAACCACGTGAATCTGTGTGTCCTTCCAACACCAAAGTAATATCGTCATGAACTTTCATCGCATTGGCTACAGCCTGCAGTTCATCACCGTAGATCGCACGGACATCTGCTTTGTCGAACTCAAATTCAACATTTAGCTTAACTGTAATAGTCCTGGTCTCAGGCTCATATACTGGAACACGAGCTGGTTCAGCTGGTTGCTCCATAACCGGGGCCACGGGATCATTAAAGTAGTAATTTAAAGCGAAGTTAACCGTTCCATCGTGAACGCCATCGTTACCTTCACGAACTTTATGAAGCAGACGTGCATCACCGCGGAATTCCCAGTGGTCGGTCAGCATTTTAGAAAGACCAAAACCAAGTTGGGCTTGATGAGTGTATTCCATTTCTGGTTGTAAATTACTCTCACCTTCGCGATCAAAATAGCTTACGCCCGCAACAACATAAGGACGCCATCCGCCATCGTCCTCACCAAACCAGTAGTAAGCATTGATCTGAGCCACGTCCACATCATCGCCAGCGATGTCGCTGCCATAACCCAGCTCAATAGCCCAGTCATTAAAAAAACGATAGCCAACATTAAGGCCCAGTACTCCAGCTTCATCGTGCCCGCTAACAACGCGATCACTGTCCAAGTACAGGTAGCTCAAAGATGGCCCAAGGTATAAACCGTCTTGTGACTGTGCCGAAACAGAAACGCCCAGCAACAATGCACCAGCTGCAGCAATAAATTTATTCATGATATTCCCCAATTATTCCTATTAATTAAAACTACGGGCATCCTAAGCTGGCAGCCCGCTCGCCAGATAACGCAATGATAGTTTATTTCTTCTAATTTTCCCTCATCCGTTGTCATTTTTGATATAAAAAAGTACTAATATTTATAAAAAATACGCTAAAAACACAGCGATTGTTCAAAAATCAACCAGCCCGACACTTTCCAGGGAGAAACTCTTAAAACTCCTGGGCAGCAAAGACATCATGGAAACCGATGATCACCAGCCAATAGAGCTCTTTTTTTATACAAAACAAAAAAACCGGAAGATGTTCTTCCGGTTTTTCAAACAACTTTTAGCCACCTATGACAATGCTAGTTTGTGTTCTTCAATCTTAGCCTTCCAAATTTGAGGCCCAGTCTGGTGAACAGACTCGCCTCTGGAGTCCACCGCCACCGTAACCGGCATGTCGACAATTTCAAACTCATAGATAGCCTCCATCCCCAAGTCTTCAAACGCGACAACTTTGGCGTCTGTTATCGCTTTAGACACCAGATATGCAGCACCACCCACGGCCATCAAATAAGCGGCCTCATTATCTCTAATCGCCTCAATAGCTATCGGGCCGCGTTCAGCCTTACCAATCATGCCAATCAGGCCTGTTTGCTCAAGCATAGTACGCGTGAACTTGTCCATTCTAGTCGCGGTCGTAGGACCCGCTGGACCTACGACTTCATCCCTAACAGGATCAACTGGCCCTACGTAATAGATAAAGCGACCGGTCATATCTACTGGAAGCTCTTCCCCCTTGGCGATCATATCGACCATTCGCTTGTGGGCGGCATCGCGACCCGTAAGCATCTTGCCAGATAGCAACAACGTCTCACCAGGCTTCCAGTCTTTAAGGTCTTCCTTAGACACGGTATCAAGGTTGACCCGACGAACACTATCGCCCACCTCCCAAGTGATGTCTGGCCAGTCGTCCAAACTTGGTGGAACCTGTTTAGCCGGGCCTGAACCATCGAGAGAGAAGTGTGCATGACGAGTGGCAGCGCAATTGGGAATCAACGCTACGGGCTTGTTAGCAGCATGGGAGGGAAAATCTTTAACTTTGACATCCAAAACAGTAGTTAAACCGCCCAGGCCTTGAGCACCAATACCAAGATCATTCACCTTTTCATATAGCTCAAGGCGTAGCTCTTCAGCTCGATTCGATGCACCACGTGCTTTCAATTCTTGAATATCGATAGCGTCCATCAGCGACTCTTTCGCCAACAACACCGCTTTCTCTGCTGTACCACCAATACCGATACCCAACATTCCGGGCGGACACCAACCGGCACCCATTTTTGGCAGCTGCTCAAGTACCCAATCCACGATTGAGTCGGACGGATTAAGCATCGCAAATTTCGACTTCGCCTCAGAACCACCCCCTTTGGCAGCCACATCAACAACGACTTTATCGCCGGGAACAATCTCATAATTAATGACAGCCGGTGTATTATCTCCGGTGTTCTTACGTGCGCCATCGGGATCATCCAGTACCGATGCGCGCAAAACATTATCAGATAACTTATAGGCTCGACGAACACCTTCGTTGATCATATCGGTGACACTCATATCACCTTGCCACTGCACATTCATGCCAACTTTCACAAACACATTAACAATGCCGGTATCCTGACAAAGAGGCCTATGCCCCATGGCACACATGCGTGAATTAATCAGAATCTGAGCCATGGCATCTTTGGCTGCCTTTGACTCTTCCCGCTCATAGGCTTCATGTACTGCCTTTATGAAATCTACAGGGTGATAGTAGGAGATAAATTGTAGCGCGTCGGCAACGCTATCAATCAAATCGTCTTGTCGAATTACAGTCATTTATTCTCTCCGAGGTAAAAGCTCTGGTGTTACTGAATTTACTACTGAGCAACAGGGGATGCACCCAGTTGTTTAAGTTGTTGAATATCCCGATTAACCTGGAGACGATAGGCATCAATTGCTTCAATCGCCTCCTCAGTATTGGCAATACGGGTTCTAAGATCTTGCTGTGAGGCCTTCAGGTTTTGCTCAAGACGGTTGAACTGATCAACCAGCTCTTGCGATTGACTCACCATATCATTAACTTCCAGCTTTGCTGCCAATGAGGCACTGGCCACGGTATCCACCGATTTAGCTGTCTTGGCAAGCTTGCCGGTCAACTCATCCAGCTTACGATTCAAACTGGCCACTTCTTTCTTGCGAGCCGCCATTGAGGCCTGGAGCCCCTTTATTGTTTTCTCCTGAGCGTCTATCGTTTTTCGGTTTCGGTCATAGGAAATGCCCCACAACTTCTTAATCTCAGACCAGTGTTTATCCAACACCTCATCATGATTCTTTAGCTTTATACCGAGAGCAGCACCCGATTGGTTGAGCGATTCATCGGTAGAGACAATCTTGTTTTCCAGCTCGTCAAAGCGGTTCTGCAGCAAGGCAAGACGCGCTTCCTCCTGCATAAAAAAATAACCTAGACTGCCAAGACCAATAATCAGTACTAGCACCAACAATTTCCATAAAATACCCATGGTTCCTGCCGGCTGGGAAGGTCGGCCAGCAGTTGCCTTACTTCCTTTACCGGGGGTATGGCTAGCGGTTGATTCACCTCGACCAATACGCTCATCACGTTCAGGTACTATCGGGTCAAGCCTATTAAAATCCTTGTCAGTCATCGTGAATAAAACCTTTCGCCAGGATTATCTTTAATATTTCGCCAGAAGGCCCTGTTTGGGGCCTCAAATAGGTCAAATATTATACGCCATAGTCATAAAAAAACCGGCCCAAAGGCCGGTTTTTTTAAAGCATCGTAGAATTATAAGTAATAGAGAACACCAAACAATACGACTGTCAGCGCTAAACTACAGTGAATCACACCTTTCACTGTAGTCATGGGGCCTTGCTTGCCCATCAACGCATTGATTTCCAATGCAGCAATGATCGCCAGGCAAATGATCAAATCCAGACCACCAACACTAGTACCATAACCACTACCGCCCCACTGAGAAGCGTGTGGGCTTGCCAACATACCAAATGCCATAGGTGCAGAGAACAAGGTATTGGTTCTGGAAGCCAGTAGTGCTTTAGCACCATTGGCAGGCCCATCACCTTCTTTCATACCCAGTGCAATCTGCTGTGCTGGCCAAATAATCAACCAGACATTGAGGAACATCAAAGTACCCATTGTCGCAGCTATCACAATGGAATTATTGAATTGATGATTGTGAGAGAGGCCGCCTAGCAATATCACACCGGAAATAAATGTGAACATGGCGCCCCAACGGAACCACCACAGCGCACTCGGTGCGAGCTTGGCTTTGGCATCCGCCAGAGCCTCAGGACCGGCCTGCTTAAAGTAGCCGCCCTGTACAAAGTTAAAATAATACAGCATGCCGATCCAGGTAATACCGAACAGCAAATGCCCCCAACGGACTAAAAAATTAATGAACTCGAGCAACATAGTTATCTCCTTAGCAGCGAGATGTTATTTTTGTAATAGTGAAGTTGTTTTTACCTGTGAAACCTTCAGGGCCGATGCGAATCCTTTGCCGGCAAAACATCTTATAACCCCTTAAAATAAAGGGCTTTATGATATTCCTGCTGGTTGGCAATTCTGGCACAAACTGCCCACAAATAAAAAGCCCCGATAATTCGGGGCTTTTTATTACGTCTCTGAATGAACGAATTACATCATGCCGCCCATACCACCCATACCGCCCATACCACCCATATCAGGCATGCCTCCACCAGCATTTTCAGTCGGCGCTTCGGCAACCATTGCTTCAGTAGTAATCATCAAGCCAGCGATAGATCCCGCAGCTTGTAACGCGGTACGAGTCACTTTTGCAGGATCCAGAATACCCATTGCAATCATGTCTCCATACTCGTTGCTACCCGCATTGAAACCAAAGTTACCTTCACCCTCTTTTACCTTATCGACAACAACGGAGCCTTCACCACCAGCATTGGTAACGATTTGACGTAATGGTGCTTCCATCGCACGACGTGCCAAATTAATACCAACCGTTTGATCTTCATTGTCGCCTGTCAGGCCCTCAATTGCCTGCAGGGCACGGATCAGAGCAACACCACCACCAGGTACAACGCCTTCTTCAACAGCAGCTCGGGTTGCATGCAACGCATCGTCAACTCGTGCTTTCTTTTCTTTCATTTCAACTTCAGTGGCAGCACCCACTTTAATAACGGCAACACCGCCAGCCAGTTTAGCCACTCGCTCTTGAAGTTTTTCACGATCATAATCAGACGATGTTTCTTCAATCTGGGCACGGATTTGGTTAACTCGAGACTCGATGTCTCCATGCTCACCAGCTCCATCAACAATTGTCGTGTTCTCTTTGGTCATGCTAATGCGTTTAGCAGTGCCCAAGTGCTCTAAAGTGGCAGATTCGAGATCCATACCCACTTCCTCGGAGATAACCGTACCACCGGTAAGGATAGCGATATCTTCCAACATAGCCTTGCGGCGATCACCAAATCCAGGCGCCTTACAGGCAGCAACTTTGACGATACCACGCAGGTTGTTAACAACCAGCGTTGCCAATGCTTCACCTTCCACGTCTTCAGCGATAATCATCAGAGGACGACCTGCTTTAGCAACACTTTCCAGCAATGGAAGCAGTTCGCGGATATTAGAAATCTTCTTGTCAAACAGGAGAATAAATGGGTCCTCATGCTCAACACTCATGGTCTCTTGATTGTTGATGAAATAGGGCGACAGGTAGCCACGATCAAACTGCATACCTTCTACGATATCCAGCTCATTCTCCAAGCCAGAACCATCTTCAACAGTGATAACGCCTTCTTTGCCCACTTTATCCATTGCTTCAGCAATAATATCGCCAACTTGAGCGTCGCTATTGGCAGAAATAGTTCCGACCTGAGCAATTTCCTTTGTATCTGTACAAGGTTTGGCAATCTTAGCAACCTGCTCAACAGCAGCAGCTACAGCTTTATCGATGCCGCGCTTCAGATCCATTGGATTCATTCCCGCAGCCACTGATTTAAGCCCTTCGTTAACAATAGCCTGAGCCAATACGGTAGCAGTTGTCGTGCCATCCCCAGCCTCATCAGAGGCCTTAGAGGCAACCTCTTTGACCATTTGGGCGCCCATGTTTTCGAACTTATCTTTCAGTTCGATTTCTTTTGCTACGGACACACCATCCTTAGTGACGGTAGGAGCACCAAAAGCCTTATCTAGAACCACATTGCGACCCTTAGGCCCCAACGTCACCTTTACGGCATCAGCCAGAACATTGACGCCATCCAACATTGGGTTGCGGGCGCTATCTCCAAACTTCACATCTTTAACTGACATAATTTACCTTCCTTAAAACGGTTCTTTCTTAACCAGATAGAATGAGCAGCCTACAATCAGGCTTCAACCACGGCCTTGATATCGCCTTCACTGAGGATAACCAGCTCCTCACCATCAATTTCAATCGTGTCACTGCCAGCATATTTGCCGAAAACAACAATATCACCCACGCTTACGTCTACTGGACGAATTTCGCCATTATCCAGAATACGGCCAATTCCCACGGCGACGACTTCACCTTCATTGGGTTTTTCCTTGGCAGAACCGGGAAGCAGAATGCCACCGGCAGTTTTTTCTTCTTCTTCCTTGCGACGAATTACAACACGGTCGTGTAGGGGACGAATTTTCATTGTATTTTCTCCAACTTTTTATGTTCTACCCTATTTATGTTCAACAGAGTTCGGATTAACCGAGCTGTGCACTATTTGGTGCCTATTCAATAAATTTCAAGGGGCTTGCTATAAAAATATAACGCTACACCAAACCATCGAGCTTACTGTCATTTCTTCTCAGTGTCGTTTTCGTCCTCTTGCCAGAATTCACCTTCCAGCGGCGGCCGATCATTAGTAGGGTTGCCAGATTCGGACCGGTAGGACATTACTGTCTCACTCTCACCAACCACCTGCATCCGAGATACCATACCAGTTACAGCCCAGCGCCTTATACCCGGTAGCAAGCCGGCAAAACCTATCGCGTCCGTCACAAAACCCGGTGTCATTAACAATGCCCCACAAATGGCGAGAATAATTGCCTCCACCATCTCTATTGCAGGCAGTTCACCGGCATCCATCTTCTGTCGCGCCCGGAAAAGTGTCGCAAAGCCCTGCTGACGCAACAGAGAAAAGCCTACTGCGGCGGTGAACAAGACCAAACCAATGGTTGGCAATGCACCAATTTCACTACCTACAGTGATCAACAGCCACATTTCAACAATAGGCATCACGATAAAAAGTAACAGCAGAAATCTCAAATGGGCGCTCCGGGTGGATAATAATCCTTACATTGGGCTGATACGTGCTAATTTCAAGGTTAGCGACAGACCAACGATATTATCCGTTAATATAATGAGTTATGGATAGGGATTCGCAAGAAAGAATTTATAGCGCTCTGAACGCCATCCCTGCAGGCAAGGTGGCCAGCTATGGGCAGCTCGCCAAACTTGCTCAACTGCCCAATGGGGCCAGACAAGTTGGTCGAATTCTCAGCCAATTACCAAAAGATACCAGCCTGCCTTGGCACCGGGTACTCAGGGCAAATGGTCAGATTGCATTTTCACCCGGTACCGCCGCATTCCATCGACAAAAAGCCAGACTTGAATCCGAAAAGGTTATTGTTCACAACGGAAAAATAAAGCTATCTGTGTTTGGCTGGAATCCCTAAAAGATATTAGGCCATGCGAATGGCGCGACGCCAGAGTAGCCACGACAGCAAAATTGCAGGCAGCCCCATCACTGCGGCATAAACAAAAAACACCTGGTAACTGCTTGCATCCACAATCATTCCAGAAAAACCACTGAAAAATTTACCCGGCAATGTCATTAGTGAGCTAAACAATGCATATTGCGTGGCCGTGTATGCTCGATTTGTCATACTGGAGAGGTAGGCAATAAATGCTGCATTGGAAAACCCACCGCTAAGATTATCCGCACTAATCACTACCGCCAGCCAACTCAAATCAGCACCGACATTAGCTAACTGGGCAAACAGCAAATTAGTTAAAGCCACCATTACCGCACCGGCAAGCAGTGGCCTAAAAATGCCATAACGAACGACCAGCAGGCCGCCCAGAAATGATCCCGCCAAGGTCATAAAGAAGCCAAACACCTTACCAATATTGGCTATCTCCGTTTTACTAAAGCCAAGATCCAGGTAAAAAGGGTTCGCCATGATACCCATGGTGATGTCGCTCATTCTAAATAACGCGATGAACGACAAAATCATCAACGCCCAAGAGCCATTACGCTTAAAGAACTCGACAAAAGGGGCCATCACTGCCCCCACAAACCATGCCTCCAAACGGTGCCACAACCCGGGTCGATCCGCATGCAGCCGATGTTTTAACCCCACCTCCAGATCGACGGTAGCTGCCGACAGCTGGTGTTTGGGTTCGGCCACCAACAATACAGTGACAACGCCCACCAACATCAATACCGCCATGGTGAGGTAGGCTGCGCCCCAACCTGACCAATCTGCAATGTACAGTGCCCCTGCACCAGCCACCAACATAGCCACTCGATAACCAAAGATATAACTGGCCGCCATGGCTCCCTGATATTCATCGACGGCTGACTCAATGCGAAAAGCATCAATTGCTATATCCTGTGTCGCAGATGAAAATGCAACCAATACAGAGCAAATGGCAATACTGAACAAAGAAACCTTAGGATCGACCAACACCATCGCCGCCAGACCAATCATAATCCCCAGCTGACCTAGCAACATCCAACTACGCCGCTGACCAAGGAGCTGCGTCAATATCGGCAATTTCAGCCGGTCGACCACCGGAGCCCAGAGCACTTTTATTGAATAGGTAATACCGACCCAGCCAAAAAACCCAATAGTACTGCGGCTAATATCCGCATCCCTAAGCCATGCTGTCAGGGTTGAAAAAACCAAAAGCAATGGCAGTCCGGCGGCAAATCCTAAAAACAGCATGGCGACAACCTGAGGACGCGTGTATACGCGCAAAGCCTCTCCCCAGCTCACGGTGCCATTTTCCACTGTCATAAATCCTCCCATAAGACGGCCGATACCCTAACAGATAATCAGTTGGATGCTATACACTTAGCCACGATGAAAGCCATTCTTGAAATACGCAATCTCACCAAATCATTCCGCTCATTTAAAGCGGTCGATGGTATTTCGTTCGCTATCCCCCAAGGCACCTGTTTTGGTCTACTGGGCCCCAATGGCGCAGGAAAAACCACCACAATTGAGATGATTGAAGGCATCAAGAAACCCTCTTCCGGCGACATCCTGTACAAGGGCAAGCCCAGAGACCGAGAATTTTCAAAGCGATCAGGCATCCAATTTCAGTCCACCTCGTTAATGGACTATCTAAAAGCCCGAGAGGTCTTAGAGCTATTTGCTAAACTCTACCCGCATAGCCAACCTATCGGCAATCTGGTGGAACTGTGCCAGCTGGAAGAGTTTCTCGAAACCTATGCCACTCGATTGTCCGGGGGGCAGCGACAGCGATTGTTGCTGGCCGTTGCCCTGATCAACGACCCCGAAGTGCTATTCCTGGATGAACCAACGACAGGCCTCGACCCACAGTCACGACGTAATTTCTGGTCTTTGATCCGAAACATCAAATCTCAAGGGAAAACAATTTTACTCACCACTCACTACATGGAGGAAGCAGAACTTCTTTGTGACCAACTCGTCATTATGGACAAAGGCAAAATCATTGCCGATGGATCCCCTTATGCACTACTTAGGCAATATTTCGACCACAGCTATGTCTGTCTGGATCACCAAGACTTCCAGTGCAGCCCAGACGCCATAACTGATGCAGTTGAAAAAAGAGAAGATTGTATTGCCATAGCGACCAATTCCGTGGAGAAAACACTCACCGAACTGGTTTCACTTAACGTCGACCTTCGATCTCTACGAGTCAGAAACCCTTCTCTTGATGATCTTTTTTTGAAATTAACCGGCCACCGATTGAGGGAGTAGCGGCTAACGATGAAAGAAATACTCGCTTTATGGATGGCCCGCAATCGTGAATATTATCGAGATAAAGGGTCTTTATTTTGGTCGTTTGTCGCCACCCCATTTATCGTCATTGTACTTGCCATTGCCTTTTCATCTGAACGCCAGGAAATTTTTCGGGCAGGGCAACTAACTACTGAAAACTCACCAATATCGACACCCTTTACCGAAGAGCCCGCTATAACGCTTATTGACTACTCCAATATTGACGAGGCGCTTCGCCGTGTACAATTTCACCAATTAGACATCCTTATCACCACAGAGATACCCCTGCGGTACTGGGTGAATCCCGCGTCGTCAAAGGGACGTCTACTAGAAAAACTACTACTAAGTGACTCGACAGAGTCCTGGCAGCGGAATGAGGTAGCAGGTCAACCCATACGCTACATCGATTGGGTTATTCCGGGGATTTTGGCCATGAACATGATGTTTAGCGGTCTATGGGGGATTGGTTATGTCATCGTCCGCTACCGCAAAAATGGCGTGCTAAAACGGTTGCAGGCCACGCCATTAAGAGCCTGGCAATTCCTAGTTTCCCAGGCGTTCTCGCGCTTGTTTATTATGTTAACCGTGACTGTATTGGTGTTTATTGTCTGTGATTTGTTTATAGACTTTATGATGCTGGGAAGCCATTTGCTCTTGTTGCTCATTGCCATCGTTGGCAACTTGTCGATTATCAGCATTTCTCTGCTGATGGCCTCACGTACCGACAGTGAAGAGTTAGGTAACGGGCTGCTCAACCTAATTAGCTTCCCCATGCTGCTGCTCTCAGAATTATGGTTCTCCCTCGACAATGCACCCCAGTGGCTTCAGGACGTTTCATTGACACTGCCGCTAACGCACATTGTTAAAGCGGCAAGAGGTGTCATGCTGGAAGGCGCCACCCTAACTGAAATCGCCCCTCAACTGGGTATTCTAGTGGCTATGACACTTGTTTTTATCACACTCGCTGGACTACTGTTTCGCTGGCACAAAGACTGACCCAAACCAGCCCATCAAAGCACCACGACCAACAAGGCAATCATGCAAATTGAAAAAATCAGCACTCTTGAGAATAGCGATTTGATCTCACCCATCTCGGTTTCTCTTTCAGAGGGGTTATCTAGATGACGACCACCCGACTGCAGAGCTGCGGCGACATAACCTGAAATAAGTTCGGAAGTACTGCTGGTGGTCGAAAATAACGTATTTCTCCAACAATCAAGACAAGCCGAAAAATTACCGACAAAAGCGAGAGACAAACCCATCAGCCTCACAGGCAGCCATTCCAACAAGCGCAACCAACGACTGACCAAATGCTGGTCTCCGCCTTCATCCAAAGCCATATCCGGATGGAGCACTGACAACCGGTAAAGCAATGCACCAGGAGCTCCAGCCAGAATAAACCAAAACATCACTGCAAAATATCGTTCAAAATACCGGTAGGAAACAGCACCCAACACTTCGCTATGTAACTGCCCCCAGTCTTCGGCACCCCCTTCCTCGTGCGCCTGATTAAACTCTGCGGAATCGTGATAAGCCGCCTGCAAGTCGTCTCGCTTTACATCTTCTCTGTATTCATCCACCTGTTCCTGTAGATCACCACGACCCAATGAATAAAGGAATACCAACAGGCTCAAGATAAACTGCGGCAACCCAAACCAGTGATCGCCCACCATCATCAGCAGTATGGTTACCGACAATACCGGCAGCGCAAGTGACAGCAATACTCGCCCGTGGGAGACAGAGTTCAACCATTGCAGACCATCCAAGCGAGAGACCCAGCGCTGGTACCAAGCGTCTCGCTGCAAACCCGGCAGCGAGCCCGCCCGATGGAGAATAAGCAAACCAACGACAATCACGATAAATTTCATCTCAAGCTCCCAGTGCCGCGAACAAGCGCAACCAATCAAAGGCTGCCCCAGGATCTGTTTTTCGACCTGGCGCTATCTCATTATGACCCACAATACGTTGTTTGGTGATAGCAGGATAGTGGCCGATCAACGCCTTTGTCACATCAGCCAGCACTGCGTACTGCCGGTTGGTGTAGGGCGTTTCATCAGTTCCCTCTAACTCAATACCGATGGAATAGTTATTACAATCATCAATACCCTCATAACATGATAGACCCGCATGCCAGGCGCGGTTATCAAAGGAAACAAACTGGGTAATGCCACCCTGACGGTCGATCAACAAATGAGCAGAAACCTCTAATCCAGCTATTTCCTCAAAATAAGGGTGGCAAGAAACATCAAGCTTATTCGTAAAAAAATCACAGATATAAGCGCCGCCAAACTGGCCAGGAGGAAGACTGATATTGTGAATAACCAATAGAGAAACTTCGGCATAGTCTGGCCGACTATTAAAATTGGGGGACAACAGGCTGCGAGCTTCTGACAACCAGCCCTGGTCATCAATACTTAACTTTTTAATAAGTTATACCTTCCACTCTTAAGCCAATGCCTTAGATCAGGATACTAGGCAACCTTACGAGGATTGTCTATCAAGCCGACAGGATCACTTCGAGCAGCCCCAAAACGGTATAACCAAACGTGCCAAATTGAAAGCCACGACCGACTCGACGAGATAGTGAGAAATAGAGTGCCAAAATAAAGGTATTACTTCGCTACCCGGTGGTCTCGAATATCTGTCACCACACCTTCAAGCGCCCGATCAAATAACCGGGTTTTCTCTAACGGCTTGATTTTCTTATTCTGAAAATCAAGCGCGACCAGATTGCGGTGTTTCTCTGAGACTTTCTGGCCGAGTCGATTAACAAAAATCAACTTGCCCGGGGGTGAGACTATGCCTGCCACCTTGCAACGACTGGTTAGTGACGCATCATCCTTAACCTCAACCCATGAACCTCGCGAAAGGTTTTCGGCCTCGTGTCTAGAGGTCTCATCAACGTCCTCAGCACCATGCTCAGTTGATAGCGAGGGGTTACCTGGTATATCTGTCTTCAATGGTCCAGCCAACACTTCCTGCAAAAGGTTCTCGGCACTTTCGTCCAAAGAATTCTCATCAAGCGTAAAGGGTTCTCTCTGAAAATATTGCTCCATGGCTCCGACCAGGCGCCCCAGCGCGTAAGGGTCGTAGGATATATCCTCTAGCTGTTGCTTGATGCTTTCTATCACTGGGCTGACAACCCGCCAACTCAGCCCCTTCATTTCGACAAACTCTAGCAACTGATCCAAAAGCCGAACCCGGTCACACCATTCATCGGAATCCACACCCAACTTCAAATAGGTCAAAAAGAGCACTTTACTCCAAGCATCTTCCGTAAAATTTATCAGAAATTTGGGTAGCGTTTTCCCTTGAACCCTCTCGACCAGCACTTTGACGACAGACTGGTGGGCTTGGTTGACTTTCTCCGCAGCGGCTACTTCCTCTACTAACCGCTGCTCAAGAGTGGCAACACGACGACGCTCTTTTTCAACGCGCTCAATAAAATTAAGAAGTAACTGAGTTAATGCCGCATTATCTAGCTGGCTTTCGTTATAGAGAGACTCAGAGACTTCTGTAATGGCATTGGCCACGGGGTCATGGCTCGTATTCTCATCATCACTGAACCCAATCGCAGCCTCAGCGATTTCATTAAGCAAGCGCCTTGCAGGGTGCTTTTCACGATCAAAAAAAGTGGCGTCTTCTAGCGCTATTTGGAGGATAGGAAGCTCCAGCTTCCGTAACTCTCGGGAAATCTCGGAGGATGCTACCGACTCAGCATTCACGGATGAAAAGAGCCTGTCCAACAACGATACGACACCCCGCTCTGTACCACTCAGCTGCTGATCGCCCGCATGTGAGAGATTTTCATCTATAAGCTCCAACAACCCCTTACCAGAGAACAACGAACTATTGACGCGCTCACTCCACTCGCTCTGAATTTCGGCTGCCATCATTGAAAGTTGCTCGACATTCAAGGCAGCCTTTTTCTCGCTCTGCCCCCCGGATTCAGCACGCGCACTGTTAGCTTCCCACTGCATAATATTTTGTAACTGTGAGATCAACTGGCCATACTTCTGCCGCCGGGGCTGCCCCCCTTTAAAGGAAGGCTGTCTAACTCGAGATTCGGCCGACTGGCTAGACGCCACCGACCCCGCTTCATGAGCGCCAGTGTCAATGGATGTATTTTTTTTCTGCGCAGGAGACTGTTTTTCTTGGGGTTTACGCCTGAATTCACGAGAGGGCACCACGCCCATACCCTTGAGTAGCTGATCGCTTTGTAGCAGAAATTCCTTTAACGGCGTTACCACATGACGATCAAACAGTTTCAAAAGCACTAGTTTTATCGGCAAGGAGAGATCTAGATGTGCGACTGCCTCATTAAAAGCTTCGCAAATGGCATCCGATCCCAGTGGGTTATTTTTAGCAGAAACTCCTGCGGGCACCAGGGAGTCAATTCGGGCACTTACAAGCTCAAGCTCTGCCTTACAAGCCTCTGCAGATTTTGACACCATCGTATCCAAAGCAATCATTTCTTCCAGCGCTTCATTTTCAATGACCGCCAAACCATGATGCTGCCCTGTTTCTGAAGACGTTGTGGCACCACGGTATTTTTTGTCACCCAAACGGCAAAAATTACTGGTTAGCGTATTAAAAAAATGGTGCTCGATGGCCCTGCGCTCGACTCGAATCAGGCGCATTGCATCAAAATAAATAGTTTGAGACCGATTACTTTCAGCCCGATCGGCTAAATCGAAGAACGCGTCATCAACGTGATCAAACACCGCTGACAAGCTGGCATTAAAAAAGGTTTTTGCATTTTCTTGAAGGGCAACCAAAGGCTGCGGAAGCTTAAAAGCATCCCGCTTAAGTTTTTCCGTATCAACAACTGTGAATTGGTTATCACTCATCCAACAGTGTCCCTATTATGCTTATTGCTGCTGGCAACCTTTTTACTCGGCCAGCCCCAAAATTCTGACCGAGATTCCCAATGATTTCAATTATATCCCTATTATCCAAGATAAACAGCTTTAACTAGAACGACCAACACTCAACTGCCAGAAATTCCCGGCAAAGTGCATCGAATATGCGAACCCTGTCTCAGCATTTATCTACGCTCAGGCAACCAATATGCCGCTTCACGCTCACTCGATGACTGATATAATACCCCCCAACTTAAATGGAATATGTTGATGCTAAACGACCCACTCCTAACCCAAGACATTAGAGCTGTTGTTAAACACGCGCTGGAAGAAGACATCCGGGATGGAGACATCACTGCCATGCTCATCCCCGCCGACAACAAGGCTGAAGCCCAGGTCATAACCCGCGAACCGGCCGTTGTCTGCGGGCAACCCTGGGTAAATGAAGTGTTTCGTCAGCTGGATCCCGATGTTGAAATTGAGTGGCTAGTAAAGGATGGGGATGAAGTTCAGCCCGAGCAAATACTGTTTAAACTTAAGGGAGCGGCCAGAAGCCTGCTGACCGGGGAGCGCACCGCACTTAACTTTCTCCAAACACTTTCAGGAACAGCCACCACCTCACGTCAGTATTCAAAACTTGTGGCCGGCAAGGAGATTAAAATCCTCGACACCCGAAAAACCATACCGGGCCTAAGGCTCGCTCAAAAGTATGCCGTAAAAATAGGCGGTTGCCACAATCACCGCATAGGGCTCTATGATGCGTTCCTAATAAAGGAAAATCATATTGCCGCCTGCGGCGGCATTGCTGCCGCAGTGCACAAAGCAAGGGAGATAGCTCCAGGAAAACCCGTAGAAGTCGAGGTGGAAAGCCTAGAAGAACTTCGGCTGGCCATTAATGCTGGGGCGGACACTGTGATGCTGGATAACTTTGATATCAACAGCATAAAAGAGGCCATAGTATCTAATCAAGGGCGAGTAAAACTGGAAGTTTCAGGAAATCTAGAGGCCGACAACCTTACCAATAAAGCTATAGAAGGAATTAATTACCTATCATCTGGCAGCCTAACAAAACATTGCAGAGCAGTAGACCTTTCCCTCCAGTTTACAAATAGTCCAAACTTACCCTCCCCCGAAATAAAAAGCCCCACTGTGAAGTAGGGCTTTTTGTTCTATCCGGCCGCCAAAAAACCATGGCAACTTTTTAAAACATCAATTACTCATCTTTACAAGAACCAGGTAGATATTTATCGGGAACGGTTCCTGGATCACAGTCAAATCTATTTACTTGATCTGTCATATCATCGGCTACAGTCATAGCAACTCCAGCAGAGTCCTGAGGAGTCAAAAGTATGGTGCCACCGCCTGCGCCACCAGCAGCGACTGCACCACCCAATGCATCATCTACTACAAGAGTAACTGTAATCACACCATCCGCACTTGTTGTGACCGTCTGGACATATTGCGTTAATGGACCAACCGTTTCCTCACAACCCCAACCATTAACTCCTGGCGCAGTAGTGGAATTACCTGTCTGATACACTTCTGCAATGGCCGTGCGGCACTGGGAAGCTGCCAAGATGCCTTCAGATACCCGGCTCTTGATCATATAGCTTTCATAAGCCGGCAACGCAATTGCTGCCAAAATACCGATAATAGCAATCACAATCATCAGCTCAATCAGGGTAAAACCCTTTTGTATTTGTTTCTTCATTTGTCTTACTCCACATTTAATATAAAATCACAACATAACTTTCTGCAATACTTATGCCACCCACTTAAAAGCCCAGAAAGCAACACAACTGAAAGTTCCAGAAGTGACAAGAACTGTCACTTTAATCCACCCTGCTGTTAGCAGACCCTTATCCCCCCGCAATACTTCTAGCCCACAAGCCTTCTGTGTATTACCATCACACAACCTTCATAACAAGCAACGACAGGTAGTCAGCTTCCCATGAACACCTCCAACGCACTAAAAGGGCTTCCCAAACGCTTGGTTACAGACGGTTTGCTGGATGAGAAAACAGCTTTGCAGGCTATTTCTGATAGCGAAAGCCAAAAGGTTAACTTCGTTCACTATCTCACCAACAACCATCTGCTACCTGCCCACCTGATTGCCTCGGTCGCCGCCAATGAATTTGGCACGCCTCTCTATGACATCCAGGCTCATAATATCGCCACATGCCCAAAGGGCAGTGTTAAAAAGAAGCTCATTCAAAAGCATCAGGTTCTACCACTTTATACGAGAGGCAACCGTCTTTTTTTAGCCCAAAGCGACCCAACTAACCACCAGGCCATCACTGAAGTCCGCTTCCAAACAGGTATTCCCATAGAAACGGTGCTTGTCGAGCACGACAAGCTGGAAGCGGCTATTGATCAATTCATCAATGCTCAAGATGAAGATATTGGTGACGCATTAGGAACGATGGATGATGTTCATTTAGATGACCTGGATATCGAAGCCATCGATGACGACGATAAAGGCAACGATGATGTTTCCGATACAGATGACGCCCCCATTGTGCGCTTTATCAACAAGCTCATGATTGATGCCATTAAACAGGGCTGTTCGGATATACACTTTGAACCCTATGAAAAGACCTACCGTGTTCGCTTTAGAACCGACGGCATTCTTAAAGAGGTAACTAAACCTCCTTCCAATTTAGCCCCCAGATTAGCTGCCCGCCTTAAGGTTATGTCTCAATTAGACATTTCTGAGAGACGTATTCCGCAAGATGGCCGCATAAAGCTACGAATCTCAAAAAACCGTGCCATTGATTTTCGTGTAAATACGTTACCCACCCAATTTGGCGAGAAAATAGTTTTACGTATTCTAGACCCTAGCAGCGCCCAAGTCGGCATCGAGGCGCTGGGCTATGAGGATGATCAAAAACAGGCTTACCTAAACACGCTTCACCAACCCCAAGGCATGATTTTGGTCACAGGGCCCACGGGTAGCGGTAAAACGGTTTCCCTCTACACTGGGCTAAACATTCTTAATACTCCAGAGGTCAATATTTCGACAGCAGAAGACCCGGTTGAAATTAATATGCCAGGGGTGAATCAGGTACAAATCCGTGAAAAAGTCGGCTTAACATTCCCGGAAGCGCTTCGCGCATTCCTTAGGCAAGACCCCGATGTCATCATGGTGGGCGAGATTCGCGACCTGGAAACAGCAGAAATTGCCATTAAAGCAGCTCAAACAGGACATATGGTACTTTCTACACTACACACCAATAGTGCACCTGAAACGCTAACCCGGCTGCTCAACATGGGCGTTCCCGCCTTTAATGTAGCGACATCGGTCAATTTAATTATCGCCCAACGCCTAGCGCGAAGACTTTGCACCCACTGCAAAAAACTTGCCGATGACATTCCTGAACAAATCCTTAAAGAGGAGGGGTTGGAAGAAACAGGGGTACCACTGGACGAGGTTCAGATTTACCACCCCCAAGGATGCCCCAAATGCACCAATGGTTATAAAGGACGTATCGGCATTTATGAGGTGCTCAAAGTGACACCGACCGTATCCCGAATTATTATGGAAGGGGGGAATTCTTTAGAAATTTCCCGCAAAGCAGTAGAGGAAGGTTTCAGAACCTTGCGTCAATCCGCACTTCGGCGTGCTGCTGAGGGTATAATCAGCCTGGAAGAAGCAAACAGAGTAACCAAGGATTAATCCATGGCAACTGCACAAATACAAACCTTTGTTTATAAAGGGAAGGATAAAAAAGGCAAGGCAACCCAAGGTGAGATCAAAGGCACCAACCTGATGCTCGTCAAAGCCCAGTTGCGGAAACAAGGGGTTGTCCCCACTTCCGTCAAGAAAAAGTCAAAGCCTTTATTTGGCGGATCAAAGCCGATCAAACCCGCTGACATCTCGGTTTTCACCCGTCAAATGGCGACCATGATGAAGGCCGGCGTGCCACTAGTACAAAGTTTTGACATTGTGGGGGAGGGCGCCGACAAGGAATCCTTACGCGAACTCATCGGCAATATCCGTGATGACGTGGCATCAGGACTCAGTTTTGGCGGATCTTTAAGAAAACACCCCAAGTACTTTGATGACCTTTTCTGCAGCCTTGTGGAAGCCGGAGAGCAAGCCGGGGCACTTGAAACCATGCTGGATCGAATCGCCACCTACAAAGAAAAAACTGAGTCCCTCAAAGCCAAGATCAAAAAAGCACTAACCTACCCTATAGCTGTGATTGTAGTAGCTATAATTGTTACAGCCATCCTTCTAATCAAAGTAGTCCCAGTTTTTGCAAAAACCTTTAATAACTTTGGGGCAGACCTACCCGCCTTTACTCAATTTGTATTAAGGATCTCAGAGGCAGCACAAGATGGATGGCTTCTCTGGCTTGGCATTATTATTGCGGTGTTCTTCAGTATACGAGAAGCTCGTAGGCGATCACCAGCTTTTGAAGCAGCTATAGACAAATACTCACTAAAACTTCCAATTGTAGGCAATATTATTTACCAAGCAGTTATAGCCCGCTTTGCTAGAACCCTATCGACCACCTTTGCTGCAGGCGTCCCTTTAGTTGATGCTCTAAACTCTGTAGCTGGTGCATCTGGTAACGCCGTTTATCGTAACGCGATACATAAAGTACGAGATGATGTAACCACAGGTATACAACTTCATCATGCTTTACGCTCAACGGATCAGTTCCCTGTACTGTTACTACAAATGGCCGCTATTGGAGAGGAGTCAGGGGCTTTGGACGAGATGCTGGAAAAAGCAGCTCTTCACTATGAAGAGGCTGTAGATAACGCAGTCGACAACCTGACCACGTTACTTGAGCCAATGATTATGGCTGTTCTCGGTGTATTGGTGGGCGGACTTCTTATCGCCATGTACCTCCCAATATTCAAGCTGGGTGCCGTTATTTAATTTGGATGTATATGCCTGACTCAATTGGGTTACCCCCAACGCT
>DFBC01000118.1 GCA_002367235.1 Cellvibrionales bacterium UBA3090 | reverse complement strand
TTGTATTCCCTGCCGCCAGAATCCTCGCCTCCCACACCACTGGCATCGGCAAAGGCAATGACCGGGCGGTGTATACGGTCTTTTATTCTGGAGGCCAGCAACCCCACCACACCTTGGTGCCAGTCGGCATCAAACAGGCACAGCCCCCAAGGAAGCGCCTGTTCATCGAGGTCTAGCTTATCCAGCATCTGTAACCCCTCCCGCTGCATATCCGCCTCGATCACTCGCCGATCCCGATTTAGCTCATCGAGTTGCACGGCATATTCACGGGCCAGGTAGGGATCGGTTTCTAACAGGCATTCGATGCCAATACTCATGTCATCCAGGCGACCGGCGGCATTCAATCGCGGCCCCACGGTAAAACCGAGATCGGTTGCCACTAATCGCTGGCGGTCTTTTCCCGCCAAATCGAGCAACGCCTGAATGCCGGGTCGGGTTTTTCCGGCACGAATACGCTGTAGTCCTTGATGAACCAGTACGCGATTGGTTTGGTCCAGCGGCACCACATCTGCCACCGTACCCAATGCCACCAGGTCTAACCATTCGGCCATATTAGGTTCTGCCAAATTATTTTCGGCAAACCAACCTGTCTCACGCAACCGGCCTCGCAGTGCACTTAACAGATAAAACACCACCCCCACTCCGGCAAGATTTTTGCTGGGGAAATCACAACCGTGCTGGTTGGGGTTGAGAATCGCATCGGCCTCGGGCAATACCGCGCCGGGCAGGTGGTGATCGGTAATCAATACTTTAATACCGGCCTGTTTAGCCGCTTTCACACCGCTCACACTGGAGATACCGTTATCGACCGTGATGATCAGATCGGGGTGGTACTGTTGGGCCAACGTGACAATTTCTGGGGTGAGGCCATAACCGTACTCAAAGCGATTGGGCACGATAAAATCGATATGCCGCATCCCCATGGCACGCAATGCTAACAGGGTAAGCGCCGTACTCGTGGCGCCATCTGCATCGAAATCCCCCACAATCAAAACAGACTGCTGTTGCTTTAATGCCTGCTCCAGCAATGCAATCCCATCGGCCAAGCCTCTTAGAGCATTCGGCCTGGGCAGCTTGGCCAGAGTGCGTTCCAGCTGCGCATCGGTGGTGATGCCACGCCCTAGATAAATGCGCTGGAGCAGCGGTGAAATATTGTCGCTGAACTCACTGAGTTTCAGGTCTATCTGCCGCTGGGTAATCTTGGGTTGCATCAACTATGTTCCTCTTCCACTCGGTTTCCCATCCACACATTGTATAACGCTTACGACACGCTAGATTAGTTAGCCTGGGCTTTTGTCGAGTTTTAGAGTGCCCATCATTTCAATACGGCTGCGATGCGCTATGATTGCTCGCAGAGCATGAACATATCTACATTGTAAAATAGGCTTACGGGTGAACCGTGTTTCTATTTTCATGTCGTATCGTTGCATGATGCACGCTCGGCAAGATGCTCTCCAGTAATAAATAATCCGACCTTGGGTCGAGAATAAAAACAGCAGTTGAACAGGAAATCATATGGTTCACTATAAGGCACCGCTACGCGATATTCGGTTTGTGTTGGAAGACTTGCTCGATGTCTACTCCCGCTACAAAAAACTACCGGGGTTTGAGGAGACTACCCCCGACCTCGTCAACGCAGTGTTTGAAGAAGCCGCCAAATTTTCTGAAGAAGTCCTCACCCCACTTAATGCGGTCGGTGATACAGAGGGCTGCCAGCTTATCGATGGTGAAGTTAAAACGCCCACCGGTTTCAAGGAGGCTTACCAAGAGTTCGTCGCTGGAGGCTGGCCAACTATGGAGCAGCCCGTTGAGTTTGGCGGGCAGGGTCTACCGCTTTCCATTGGCTTGGTAATTCGAGAAATGATTGGCACCGCCAATTGGGCCTGGGGTATGTATCCCGGCCTATCCCATGGGGCCACAGTAACTATCTTTGATCACGGCACCGATCAACAGAAAGACATTTACCTGAAACCACTCATCAGTGGCGAATGGACCGGCACCATGTGCCTCACCGAAGCTCACTGCGGCACGGACCTTGGCTTGCTCAAAACCAAAGCAGAACCCAACGATGACGGAAGCTATCGCATCAGTGGCTCGAAAATCTTTATCTCGGCAGGCGAGCACGACCTGGCTGAAAATATTGTTCATATTGTGCTGGCACGACTGCCCAATGCCCCGGAAGGCACCAAAGGCATATCCCTGTTTATCGTGCCGAAATTTGTACCCGGCGATGACGGCTCTCCCGGTGAACGCAACGGGGTAAGTTGTGGCTCGCTGGAACACAAAATGGGCATTCACGGCAACGCGACCTGTGTACTTAACTTCGACGACGCTACCGGCTATATGCTGGGCGAACCCAATAAGGGGCTACGCTCAATGTTTACCTTTATGAACGTGGCCAGACTGGGCACCGGCATTCAGGGGCTTGCCCACACGGAATTGGCTTTCCAGAATTCGCTGAGCTATGCCAAAGATCGACTCGCCATGCGCTCGTTAACCGGCCCAAAAAACACCGATGGCCCGGCCGATCCTATTATTGTTCACCCCGATGTCCGGCGTATGCTGCTCACTCAAAAGGCTTTTGCCGAGGGTGGCAGAGTGCTGATTTATTTTGCCGGTACTCTCGTGGATACCGTGGACAAATCGACCGACCCGGCAAAACGAGAAGAGGCAGAAAATCTGTTGGGCTTTTTAACTCCCATCATAAAAGCCTTTCTCACCGAAACCGGCTCCGAAAGTGCCAACCTTGGCATGCAATGCTTTGGAGGCCACGGATATATCAATGAATGGGGCATGGAACAAAATGCGCGCGACGCAAGAATTGCCACGCTGTACGAAGGTACTACCGGCATTCAATCGCTGGATTTGTTGGGCCGCAAAGTGCTCGGCAGCCGGGGCAAGTTATTAAAGCCCGTCACGGCACAAATTATTGCATTCTGTAAAGAGCATCGCTGGAACCGCGACATGCGACCCTTTGTTATTCCCCTGTGGAAAAGCGTCAAACGCTGGAAAAGCCTGACTCGAAGAATTGGTTTCTCGGCCCTACGAAATAAAGATCAAGTGGGGGCAGCCTCGGTAGATTACCTAATGTACTCGGGCTATGTACTGCTCGGGTTTATCTGGGCCAAGAGTGCTTATGTGGCACAGCAAAAACTGTCCTCAGAGACCTCGACGGACAAGGACTTTTACCAAGCTAAAATCCAAACCGCTGAATTCTACTTTGCAAAGATTCTGCCCCGTACTGCGACACTGGAAGCGACCATCAAGTCTGGTTCTAAATCGCTGATGGCAATGTCCGAAGATAACTTTACGCATCACTAGTATGCACAATAACAGCCACCTTAACTTTGTGAGAATTTGAAGGCCACTATGAGCGAAAATCAAATCTACACCCACTGGCATTTGGAAAGGGATGCCGAAGACATTGTCTGGCTCGGTCTCGATCGCCAGGGTGAAAAGCTCAATTCTCTCAGCACCAAAGTCATGCTCGAACTCGATGCAATACTGGCCGACCTGGAAGCTGATCTACCCCTCGGGCTGGTCATCTACTCAAAAAAAGCCACTGGGTTTATTGCGGGAGCCGATATCCGCGAGTTTGAAACACAGACAGACCAACAGCAAGCCAAAGACGGCATACTCCAGGCTCAAAACCTGTTTGACCGACTGGATAGCCTGCGCTGCCCCACCATTGCCTCAATTCATGGTTTTTGCCTGGGAGGGGGATTGGAACTGGCACTGGCCTGTAACTACCGGGTCGCACTGGACACAGACAGCACTCGTATCGGCTTCCCTGAAATTCAACTGGGTATTTTTCCCGGGTTTGGTGGAACGGCCAGAAGCATACGTCTGCTGGGCGGCCGCAAGGCACTTGAAATGATTCTGAGCGCCAGAATGTTGAGGGCTCGAGCCGCAAGAACCTTTGGTCTGGTTGACCAAGTCGTCGCCGAACACAGCAGTCTTCGCTGGGCGGCTCGCAAGGCCATTGTTAAACATCGAAAAGGCCATCGTGCCAGTAGACTAGAGCGGCTCACAAGCAGCCCCGGCATACGTCATAGCCTAGCGAAAGTGATGGAGCGCGAGGTGGGCAAAAAAGCCCGCCGGGAGCACTACCCCGCTCCCTATGCACTGATAAATCTATGGCGAAAGGTCGGCGATGATTTTAATGCTCTGCTGGATGGCGAGGCCGATTTAGTCAGCGAACTGCTCATGGGTGAGACATCCCGCAATCTGCGCCGAGTGTTCCACCTGCAAGAACAACTGAAAGAACTGGGCAAGCCCGATAACGCCACTGCCGATTGGAAGCCCCGGCGCGTCCATGTGGTTGGGGCAGGCGTAATGGGTGGCGACATCGCCGCTTGGTGTGCCCTGCGAGGCCTCGAGGTGACGATTCAGGATCGCGAATACGAGTATCTTGAACCCGCGCTGAAACGTGCAGAATCACTGTTTAAAAAGAAACTAAAAACCAAAGCCAGTATCACTGCCGCCAAAAGCAGACTGATTGCCGATGTTGCAGGTGATGGCATTGCTCGAGCCGATGTAATTATCGAAGCAATTTTTGAAAACCTGGAAGCCAAACAACAATTATTTGTGGCGCTGGAACGCAAGGCCCGCCCAACTGCAATTTTAGCGACCAACACTTCAGCCATTCCACTGGCAGAAATCGCCGAGGGTTTAGAGCAGCCCAGCCGTTTGATCGGGCTGCATTTCTTTAACCCAGTGGCAAAAATGCCGCTAGTTGAGGTGGTGCATGACGACTCGCAGGCGTCCACATTAACCAACAGCGTCGTAAAAAAAGGCTGCATTTTTGCCAATAACATTGGCAAGTACCCCCTTCCGGTTAAAAGTTCGCCGGGGTTTTTGGTCAATCGTATTTTGGCGCCGTTTATGCTTGAAGCACTAAACCTGGTAAAAGAAGGTCACAGCATTGCCACCATTGATGCCGCCGCCGAATTGTTCGGCATGCCAATGGGTCCTGTTGAAATCACTGATACCGTTGGTCTCGATGTGGCAATTAGTGTTGCCAAAAAACTGGCTCCCGATAATACCGCTGCCATCCAACAACTTCAGGCACTAATCGATGAAGGCAAACTGGGAAAGAAAAATGGCACAGGTTTTTATCTTTGGAAAAAAGGCAAACCCGTGAAAGAAAAACCCAGCGACACAGTAGCCTTGGATATTCTGGGCGAAAGGCTCATCAACCCACTCATTGATGAATGCCTGCACTGCCTTGATGAAGGTATTGTTGATAATGCCGAACTGCTTGATGCCGGCGTCATTTTTGGTACGGGCTTTGCGCCATTCCGGGGAGGACCACTGCACTACTTAGAAAAAACCCGAGAGTACTCGCGAGAGCAATCATTCATCCAGCCTGCCAACGACAACCCCAGCATTTCAACTGAGCAGGTGTCGGGCCATGAATAATTTACACACACTTCGCCCCGTTGCCATCGTTGGTGCAAACCGTATTCCGTTCTGTCGGGCGGGCACCGCTTACGCCGATCTCACCAACCTCGATATGCTTTCAACGGCGCTGCAAGGTCTGGTTAACCAGTGCCAGCTCCAGGGAAAACTGATTGATGAGGTAGTTGCTGGTGCCGTGACCACCCATACCAAGGACTTTAATCTTGCGCGCGAAGCGGTACTCAGTACTGACCTCTCGCCACTGACACCGGGAATCACCCTACAGCAAGCCTGTGGCACAAGCCTGCAGGCAGCCTTCGGCATTGCCGCAAAAATTGCCTCCGGACAAATTGAATGTGGTATTGCCGCAGGCAGTGATAGCGCCAGTGATGCACCTATTGTGTTTTCCCGCCGCTTTGCACAACGATTAATACAACTATCCAGGGCAAAAACCCTGAAACAGAAAATAGCGGTTTTTAAAAACTTCAGTCTTAGAGAGTTAACGCCCGTAACACCGGCTATTACCGAACCCCGCACCGGTTTAAGCATGGGTGAACACTGCGAACTTATGGCAAAGGAATGGGGCATCAGCCGGGAAGAACAGGATATTCTGGCACAGGCTAGTCACAACCGAGCTGAAGCCGCCTACAACCAGTGTTTTTACGATGAATTACTCACTCCCTGCGCAGGCGTGCTGCGGGACAACAACCTACGCTATGACCTTACCGCAGAAAGATTGGAACGACTAAAACCCGTCTTTGACCGCACCGATGCAGGTACCCTAACCGCGGGCAACAGCACCCCTCTCACCGATGGTGCCGCGGCCATTATGTTAGCCAGCGAAGAATGGGCGGAGGCGAACGACCTACCCGTATTGGCCCGGCTGACTCATATGGAAACCGCCGCAGTGGACTATGTGGCCGGAGAGGGGCTACTGATGGCACCGACCGTTGCGGTCGCCAACATGCTCTGTAAGGCAGAACTTACTCTACAGAGTTTCTCCCACTATGAGATTCACGAAGCCTTTGCCGCACAAGTGCTCTGCTCCCTCAAGGCTTGGGAATCCGAAGAGTACTGCCAGAATCGATTGGGAATGCAACATGCACTGGGTCACATAGACCGCAACAAAGTGAATCAGGTGGGCAGTAGTCTGGCTTTGGGCCACCCTTTCGCCGCCACTGGCGCGAGAATTGTGGGCACATTGGCAAAACAATTACATGAAGCAGGCAGCGGCCGAGGTCTGATATCAATCTGTACAGCTGGGGGTATGGGAGTGGCGGCGATATTGGAGAAGTAACGCTGTTACTCGATAGATTATCTTATCCCAGGGCGACTAATGTCGCCCTGAATCAGAAACGCATCAACGCATGTTATCGGCAATAAATTGATGGACGGTGCTCAGGTCATTGGGCTGCACTGAATAGCGCTCCTCGCGCTCAAACAGGTCCGCCATGTGGTGAGGCAATGCCGGATCCTGGGGATACCCTGCTTTGCGAACAGCTTCTGGAAATTTGGCCGGATGCGCGGTGGCCAGACACACCATGGGAATATCCTGACGATGACGGGTTTTACGTGCCGCCTCGACACCAATGGCAGTGTGAGGGTCGAGCAAGTACTCGGTGTTTTCCCACACATCGGCAATGACTTGAATCATCGCATCATCATCCAGTCGGCAACTGGTGAACAGCTCTCTGGCCTTTGCCAGGGCAGGCTCACTTAATGCCAATTTACCCGTCTCTTTAAAGTTGGCCATCAACTCTTTAATGGCGTCGCCATCGCGATCATAGAGATCAAACAGCATCCGCTCAAAGTTGCTGGACACCATAATATCCATAGACGGTGACAAACTATGAACCAGCTCGTGAAGGCTATGGTCATTGTTGCTGATACAGCGGTGCAGAATATCATTGGCGTTGGTCGCCACCACCAGCTGATCAATTGGTAGCCCCATGCGCTTGGCCAGGTAACCGGCAAAGATGTCACCAAAGTTTCCGGTGGGAACAGAGAACGCCACAGGACGATGTGGAGCACCCAGCGCCAATCCCGCATAAAAATAGTAGACGATCTGGGCCATAATTCTCGCCCAGTTAATCGAATTTACAGCCACCAGCTGGCGATCTTCCGGCAGGAAGGATTGGTCGCCAAAACTGTTTTTGACCATATTCTGGCAATCGTCAAAATTACCTTCGATAGCAATATTGAAAACGTTCTTTTCCAGTACCGTAGTCATCTGGCGGCGCTGTACTTCGGACACCCTGTTGTGTGGGTGAAGAATAAAGATGTCGACATTATCGCTGTGGCGGCAGCCTTCAATGGCCGCAGAACCAGTGTCGCCAGAGGTGGCACCCATAATTACTACGCGCTGGTCGCGTTTCTTCAGCACATAATCCAGCAGGTTGCCAAGAAATTGCAGCGCAAAGTCTTTAAATGCCAGGGTTGGCCCCTGAAACAATTCGAGAATAAATTCATTGTGTGCCGTTTGTACTAATGGCGCGATCGCATCGTGACGGAAGGTGCTGTAGGTGTTCTCGATCAGTTCGCGTAAATCTTCATCGGGCACTTCACCGGCCACAAAGGGCGACATGATTTTAAAGGCCAGCTCCTGGTAGGAGAGACCGGCCCAGGATGCGATTTCTTCCGCAGAGAACTGTGGCAGGGTTTCTGGCACATAGAGACCGCCGTCACTGGCCAGACCAGCCAGAATGGCATCTTCAAAGGACAATGTTGGGGCCTGCCCACGGGTACTGATATATTTCACAATAGCTCTCTCAATATCACTCTGGTTACTAGCTGCCTGTTTAAGACTCTAAAAATAAAAGCTCTAGTCTAATGATTCAACTCGAATTCTAATCACGTCACCGGCAGTGGATGCCAATGTCTGAATCTTCTCCACCGCCTCATTCATATATTTTTCGATCGTGCGATTGGTGAGCAGGATCAACTGAACATGGTCTTTGCCTGTTTCTGGCGCTTTCTGAATAACGGCTTCTGCACTGATATTGGCATCACTCAATATCTGGGTAATTTTGGCCAGCACGCCAGGGACATCCAGCGCAGTAATTCGTAGATAATAGGCAGTTTCAACTTCGCTGATTGGCAGCACATCGATGTCGTTCAGCTGATCTAGCTGGAATCCCAGATGTGGAACACGGTGATCCGGGTCTGCCGTGAGAGTCCGAGCCAAATCGACAATATCGGCAATAACAGAAGATGCCGTTGGCTCTGCACCAGCACCGGGGCCGTAATAAAGTGTTGAGCCAACCGCATCACCATTCACCAACACCGCATTCATAACACCGTCGACGTTCGCAATCAGGCGTTTTTCTGGAATGAGTGTCGGGTGAACTCTCAGTTCAACGCTGCCATTATTTCTTCTGGCAACGCCCAAATGTTTGATGCGATAGCCTAATTGCTGGGCATAGGTAACATCTTGAGGCTCAATTTTACTAATGCCCTCGGTGAATACTTTGTCAAATTCAAGCGGAATACCAAATGCCAAGGAGGCCAGAATGACCAGCTTGTGCGCAGCATCAATGCCCTCCACATCAAAGGTGGGGTCGGCCTCGGCATAGCCCAGCTCCTGAGCTTCCTTTAGCACATCAGAAAAGTCGCGACCCTTATCGCGCATTTCGGTCAGGATAAAGTTGCCAGTGCCATTAATAATACCGGCCAGCCATTTGATGTGATTAGCCGATAGCCCTTCACGAATGGCCTTGATAATAGGAATACCACCTGCCACCGCGGCTTCAAAGGCAACGGTAACACCCTTGGCTTTGGCTGCCTTAAAAATCTCATTACCGAATTCAGCAATCAGAGCCTTATTGGCAGTGACCACGTGCTTACCATTTTCGATAGCTCTAAACACCAGATCTTTAGCAACTGTAGTACCACCGATCAGCTCAACTAAAATATCTATTTCGGGATTGTCGGCAACCTCAAAAATGTCTCTGGTAACATTGATATTACCCAGCTCGCAGGCGGGGTTGTCACGCCTTGCACCAACTTGACCAATCACAATATGGCAACCTGCACGGGCGTTAATCTCGTCAGCATTACGGTTCAGCACATTCACTGCACCACTACCCACTGTCCCCAAACCACATATGCCAATCTTTACAGAATTCAAAGTTTTCGCCTTAACGTTAAAACGGGTATTTATACCAAGTAGATCGCTCCTGATAGTAGCGACCAATAAGCATTTACAATTTCATTCAATGTGAAACTATCAACAGACGTGGCGGCTCATAATGACCACCAATAATAGCTCGACAAAAGGATCGCAACCTTAATATCCGGCAGGGATAGTGTCAATGAGAGAACAACTCATGTTTTTTCAGGAAAGCTACTAACCATGCGGGCAATCGAATAGGTTACAGCCTGNNTTCCTCAGCCACAACACCTGCAAAAATCACTAATTCAAGCCCATCATCTTCAGCAGTTCAGGGGCTGGGCGATAACCGGGCAACAGCGTGCCATCTTCCATAATTAACGCCGGCGTACCAGTGACACCTATTTTTTTCCCAAGGGCATATTGCTCAGCAACCGGGTTATCCTTGCAAACATTCTCAGGGATGGACTTCCGGTTTTTTAGTGCGGTGAGCGCATCCTGTTTATTGTCCGCACACCAGGCTGAAGCGATTTTTCGGTAGGATGGAGAATCGATGCCGGCTCTGGGAAATGCCAGATAACGCACCTCCACACCGTTCATAGTCAAGCCTGGAACGGCCTCGTTATGTAGTTTACGACAATAGCCGCAGTCCACATCGGTAAACACATACAATACCGCCCGCGTTTCATCGACAGCCGGGAAAACAATGCTGTCTTTCTTGGCCACGCCATCCATCATGCTCTTGCGGATACTGGCCGCAGCGAGATCTTTAACTGGCACAAAAAGCCCTGGACGGGCTTTATACATGTCTCCGGTAATAATATACTCACCAGATTCACTTGCATAAATAAACTGCGTGCCATCAACACGCACGATATATAAACCATCAATCGGGCTGGTTTCTACTGTCCCATAATTTAGATCGGGGCGAGCCGCTCGTAGCGTATCCAGAACAGTTTTTGTCACCGCGTCTGAAGCGGGTTCAGCCTGCACTGATGCCAACATGAGTCCCGCAACCATAAAGCCTATTATTTTCTTAATCATAAATCCGTATCTCTTTTCTTTAAGCTGCTGAATTACTTGCACATCAGTTTCAGAATCGACTAGTGCTTATTGGAGTCTATTGGACAAGCGAGGTTCAACTCAACCTCTCGGGTGATGCTCTTCGTGTAACGACTTCATTCGGCTACTGGCGATATGGGTATAGATTTGAGTGGTGGAAAGATCGCTGTGCCCCAACAGCAATTGAACGACTCTCAAGTCAGCCCCATGATTTAACAGATGAGTCGCAAAGGCATGACGCAAAGTATGTGGAGATAATGGCTTATCAATGCCAGCCTGCTGAACATGCTGTTTCAGCCTGTGCCAAAAGGTCTGACGCGTCATTTCTCTGGCTCGGGAGCTGGGAAACATCACGTCAGTCTGGATGTCAGCTAGCAGCATCGGTCGCGAATATTTTACATACTTATCAAGCCAGCTTAACGCTTCATCCCCCAAGGGAACCATACGTTCTTTACTGCCCTTGCCAAATACCCGCACGACACCCTGACGAGTATTCACTTGATGAAGCCTTAGCCCCACCAATTCAGACACCCTCAACCCCGTGGCATAAAGGACTTCTAGCATAGCGCGATCACGCAACCCCAACGGGGTGTCGGTATCAGGTGCCGCCAACAGTGCCTCTACATCAGATTCGGTTATGCTCTTTGGTAGCGGCCTACCCAGTTTCGGGTTATCCACCAGGGCAGTTGGGTCTTCTTGGATGATACTTTCACGCAATAGATATCGGTAAAAGCCCCGCAAACAGGAGAGCTGCCTCGCCATTGAACGGGAAGCCACCCCCTCTTCAAACCGGCATGCCAGGTATCGCTGAACATCTGCCCCCACCGCTAAACTTAGGGATTGCCCTTGCTTTTCAAGCCAGCCGGAAAATGCATGCAAATCGCGCCGATAGGCATCCAACGTATGTACACCCAGACCTTTTTCCATCCAGCTAACATCAAGATAAGTGTCGATAAGCTGATGATCTGCCGAGTCACTAGTCATAGGTTACTTTAACCGGGCAAGCTGGAACCAACAAGAATGAATGAGCGAACAGCCTCTCAACGACACATGCAAAAAAAAGGCACCAATAAATGGTGCCTTTTTTAATTTCAGGAAACAACTCAGCCGAGTTTTTCCTTAATACGTGCTGCACGACCAGAAAGTTCGCGCAAGTAGTACAACTTAGCCTGACGAACATCACCGCGACGCTTCACGGCAATACTGTCAACCAATGGGCTGTATGTTTGGAACGTACGCTCAACGCCAACACCGTTGGAGATTTTACGCACAGTGAATGCAGAATTCAGGCCGCGGTTACGCTTGCCAATAACAACGCCTTCAAAGGCCTGCAGACGCTCACGAGTACCTTCCTTTACTTTCACCTGAACAACAACGGTGTCACCGGGTGAAAATTGGGGTAGTTCTTTGGACATCTGCTCCGCTTCTATCGCGGCAATAATTGGGTTTTTACTGCTCATGGTTTGCTCCTCAGCTTTTATCTGTTGGTGGCATGCCACCTTTTTGAGTAGCGTCGTACTGAGAGGAAAACAACGGGACTATTTATTTATGTCCTATTCGCTTTCATCAGCCGACTCTTTGACGACCTTGTCGAGTATTTTCTGTTGCTCGTCACTGAGCTCCAGCTTGTCTAATAAATCCGGGCGTCTTTCCCAGGTTCGCTTTAATGACTGCATCAGCCGCCATTGACGTATTTTTTCATGGTTACCTGAAAGTAATACTTCAGGCACTATCAAATTCTCGTACTGCTCTGGCCGGGTGTAGTGAGGACAATCCAACAGTCCTTCAGCAAAGGAATCTTGATCTGCCGAATCTTCGTGACCCAATGCACCGGGCAATTGCCGGATAATTGCATCAAGCATCACCATTGCTGGCAGCTCACCACCGCTTAGAACGTAGTCACCAATGGACCACTCCTCATCCACTTCAAGCTGGATAAGACGTTCATCAACACCTTCGTAACGCCCCGTGACCAATATCAGGTTTTTTCGGCTAGCCAGGGTTTTTACCCCACTTTGGTCAAACACCTTTCCCTGAGGTGACAAATAGACAACTGTCACCGCTTCGTCAGTTCCTTCCGTAGCCTCACCAATCCAGTTTTTGGCCTCGGCGATAGCCTCACGTAGAGGCTCAATCATCATCACCATTCCAGGACCACCACCATAGGGCCGATGGTCTACTGTCTGGTGACGATCACTGGTGTGTGCTCTTGGATTAAAAAGCGCCACATCCAGCAAGCCCTGTTTAATTGCCCGCCCACTGATACCATAGTCGGTCAATGCGGCGAACATTTCTGGAAACAGCGTGACCAGGGCTACCTTCATTGTCACATTGCTCCACTAGTTATACTTGGTCTTTATTGCAATATTGAAACTGGTTGGGTGAAGCTAGAAATCAGGATCCCAGTCAACATTAATCCTGCCCGCGTCAAGATCAACGCCCAATACGAACTGCTCCGTATAAGGAATCAACCGCTCCTCGCGATCCAGGCTAGTTTTATCGCCTTTAACCACCAGCACATCATTTGCACCGGTTTCCATCAAACTGTCGACCACACCGAGGCGAATATCACCCTGACAAGTCATTACAGTGAGACCTTCAAGCTGGTGCCAGTAGTATTCGCCCTGCTCCAACTCGGGAAACCGCGATTTTTCTACAACAATATTTAACTGACAATATTGCCTGGCAACGTCCCGATCATCGACACCGACGATATGAACCAACAATCCCTTGCTAGTGGCTCGACATTGATCAATCTCAATCTCTCGCCATCCATCCGGAGTCTTTAGCCACCAAGGTGGGTACTGAAAGAAATCCTCGGCATGTTCGGTGTATGAGTGAACCTTTACCCAACCCTTAATACCATGAACGGTAGTAATACGCCCAACTACAACCGGATCAACCAAAACAGGTTGTGTCGATTTCATTTTGCTCGGGCGCTGCTTGCCATCCATTACCTAAATTAGGCTTGTGCGGAAGCTTCTTTCACCAACTGAGAAACACGGTCAGATAAACCTGCACCTTGTCCTACCCAGTGTTGAACACGTTCAACATCAACACGCAGACGCTCTTCCTGACCACGGGCAACCGGGTTGAAGAAACCAATACGCTCAATGTAACGTCCATCACGAGCCTTACGGCTATCAGTGACATTGATGTGATAAAAAGGGCGCTTTTTAGAGCCACCACGAGCCAAACGAATAGTTACCATGAAGCTTCTCTTCTATATTTAACGGTATCAAAATTATTAGCCGCCACACCCATGCTTAGGGCACAGCACAATGCCCGGCTAAAACCGGGCATCTGCAAAGGCGCGGGATTATATCGAAAACATAACGACGTGTATAGCTTGAAACCTAGCTATAAAGAGGATTAAAACACCCTCTAGTTAAGACTTAGAACGGGAATTTTCCACCACCAGGAGGAAATCCCCCAGGAGGCATTCCACCACCGGGCATTCCACCACCTCCGGGCATCCCTCCGGCCATTCCCTGCATCATCCGCTGCATTCCCTTCCCCTTCATTTTCTTCATCATCTTGCCCATTTGCTTATGCTGCTTAAGCAGGCGATTAAGATCTTGAAGGGTTGTACCAGAACCCTGAGTAATCCGACGCTTACGGGAACCATTAAGAATATCTGGATTGCTTCGCTCAGCTGGTGTCATGGAGTTGATAATCGACTCCATACGAGCAAACTGCTTACCCATATTCGCCTGCTCTACCATCTGGGACATATTTCCCATACCCGGCAGCTTTTCAAGCATACTGGAAAAGCCACCCATATTATTCATTTGCTGAAGCTGGTCACGCAGATCATTCAGGTCAAACTTCTTACCCTTTGCTACTTTTTGAGCCAACCTCTCGGCTTTCTTGCGGTCGACTTTCTGTTCAACTTCTTCGATCAGCGACATCACATCGCCCATACCAAGAATTCTCGAGGCTATTCGCTCAGGGTAAAACGGCTCTAGCGCATCAGTTTTCTCGCCTACGCCCAGGAACTTGATGGGCTTACCGGTCACCTGGCGTACTGACAAGGCCGCACCACCGCGGGCATCGCCATCCACCTTAGTAAGTATCACGCCGGTCAATGGAAGGGCCTCATTAAAGGCTTTAGCCGTAACCACCGCATCCTGGCCTATCATGGCATCGATAACGAACAGTGTTTCCACCGGGTTAACGGCCTTGTGAAGCTGCTGAATCTCCACCATCAGCTCTTCGTCTACATGGAGGCGACCGGCCGTATCGACCAGCAACACATCCATAAACTTTGTTTTAGCGGATTGCACTGCCTGGCGAGCAATATCAACGGGCTTTTGATCTGAGGTGCTGTGAAAGTATTCAACCCCCACTTCACCGGCCAGTGTTTCTAGCTGCTTGATAGCGGCAGGACGGTAAACATCCACACTCACCACCATAACTTTTTTCTTCTGACGCTCAGTGAGGTATTTGGCCAGCTTGGCGACCGAAGTGGTTTTACCTGCACCCTGCAAACCAGCCATCAATACGACTGCGGGGGGCTGAGCAGCAAGGTTAAGCTCCTCGTTACTATCGCCCATCACATGTTCAAGCTCTGCCTGAACAATTTTTAGAAACTGCTGACCCGGGTTAAGACTCTGACCAACTTCTTTGCCCAAAGCACGCTGCTTCACGCCCTCCACAAAGGTTTTAACGACGGGCAATGCCACATCGGCTTCCAACATCGCCATCCGTACTTCGCGGAGAGTTTCCTGAATATTTTCTTCGGTTAAACTGGCTTTACCGGAAATCTTTTTTAGGGAGTGAGATAAGCGGTCGCTCAGGTTTTCAAACATCGCCATGGGTATTTTGTCGTCATGTTGTCAGTTAAAGGAGGCATAGAGTATAACCGAAACTAACACCGGTTTGGCATGACCTCTTTTCGCCTAGGAATATCTATGACACACTTTGCCCCCAAACAACGAATAACATACTTATGCTAAGCGCTACAGCTTCCATTGCCCTATATCTTTGCGCAACCCTCTATCAGGTGCTGCAATTGCGCAAACACCCCACTTTGCCAGTTGCGCCACTGCAATTCGTCGCAGCTGCCGCTATAATTTTACACGGCTATACGAGCATCCAGTGGGTATTCACAGAATGGGGGCTGGACTTCGGCTTACTCCCCATGAGCACAACCATCTCATTTACGATTAATCTAATCGTGCTTATCAGCAGCTTGCGTAAACCTATTCACAACCTATTTTTGTTTCTCTTTCCAATCGCCGCACTAACCATTGCCGTAACGATGGCCACCGGCAGTGAAGGCGTCTTTTGGGAGTCTGTATCAGCGCCCATAGGTGCTCATATATTTATTTCCATTCTCTCCTACAGCTTAATGACTATTGCTGCATTTCAAGCGCTATTATTGGCACTTCAAAATTGGCGTCTTCGCCACAAGCACCTGGGCAGTTTTCTACAAACTATTCCGCCGTTACAAACGATGGAATCTCTGCTGTTCGAAGTACTCTGGGCCGGTTTCGGGCTACTGACTCTCTCCCTACTCACCGGCTTTTTGTTCTTTGAAGACTTTTTTGCTCAGCACTTAGTCCATAAAACCGTTTTCTCCTTATGTGCGTGGCTGTTCTATGGCATTTTGTTGTGGGGACGGCATGTAAAAGGCTGGCGGGGCAACACCGCCATTCGCTGGACACTTGTCGGGTTTAGCGCAATGGTGCTGGCCTACTGGGGAAGCAAGTTCGTCATTGAAGTCATTCTCAGCAATTAGTCGACGCGTTAACCCAGGGCCCAGGCAGGGCATAGAATACTTGCCAATTGCCGCAAACTTCTTCAACATGTCCAGCCCAATAAGAATACGAGGTTTTTCCTCCTTTGGACGACGCCCCTCTGTGGCTGCTTTTCAGCATACTTGGCAGCCTGCTGATACTATCGGCTTTTTTTTCCAGTTCTGAAACAGCCATGATGGCCCTCAACCGTTATCGGTTGAAACATCTGCGCAAGAAATACCGGGGTGCCCGCAAAGCGTACAAGCTGCTGAAACGCCCAGACCGGCTGATCGGAATTATTTTAATCGGCAACAATCTGGTTAACATTCTGGCCTCAGCTATTGCTACCGTCATTGCTCTACGCCTGTATGGCGATGCTGGCATTTTTGTTGCCACCATCTTGCTCACACTTGCTGTACTTATTTTTTCCGAGGTCACGCCTAAAACAGTTGCGGCGCTGCACCCCGAGGGCATTGCCTTTACCGCCAGCCATATACTGAAACCCCTTTTAATCCTTTTCTACCCTGCCGTATGGATAGTCAATCACGTATCCAACGGATTGCTTCGGATTTTTGGTATCAACACAAAAAACCGCCAGGATTTTGGCCTGAGCAAAGATGAAATCCGCACTGTGGTTGATGTCTCCAGCCAAAAAATACCCGAACATCAGGGTATGCTCATCAATATTCTAGATCTGGAAACCGTGTCGGTGAACGACATCATGGTCCCCAGAAAAGAGATTGTGGGCCTAAATCTAGAAGACGATATTGAATCCCTGCTTACCACCATTATCAACTGTGGCTATACCCGACTTCCGGTTTTCCATGGCGACATAAATAACATCGAAGGCTTCCTCCACATGAAAAATGTCACCCGCTTGCTGCGTAGTGGTGGAGAGGGTTTAACCAAGGAGGCCATCAAACGATTTTCACGGGAACCCTATTTTGTCCCAGAAAACACCCCGCTCAATAAACAGCTGCTGAATTTCCGACAGGTCCGTCGACGAATTGGGCTTGTGGTAGATGAGTACGGTGAAGTAGAGGGGCTCGTCACCATGGAAGACATACTTGAAGAAATTGTCGGCGACTTTACCACCAACAAAGCAGAGGACGAGCAGGAAGAAATTGTTGAGCTGGAAAATCGCACCTTTGAAATTGATGGCACCGCGACAATTCGGGACATCAACAAAGCGAACAACTGGGATTTACCTACAGACGGCCCAAAAACCATTAACGGACTGGTTCTTGAGCACCTGGAAAACATTCCAGATGGTAATGTCACCTTTACCATTGGGCACTACCGCTTCGAAACCCTGGAACTCAAAAACAAGAGGGTCAAGAAGATAAGGGTTCGAAGCCTATTAATTAACAACTCATCAGAGGATGCCGATGAGGAGGACGAAGACTAATTAACTCCACACATTAAGAGTTCCAACCACCTCGGTGCGGACTAAAATCAGGCAAAGGGGTTGTTCTCTCTCCCGCGCTCGGCAGCTTTTGCAATCACCTCCAGCCGCTCATCATCTTCCATTAAAAGCCATTCGCGAATCTCTTTGGCTGTTCGATAACAGCCAATGCAAACATCTTTACTATCCATGGAGCAGATGGAAACACAGGGTGAGGTAATGGTTCCGGGCATGATTGTTCCTGTAGAAATTAAACGTGGTGTAAATTATCAGCTCAATCCACCTCAGGTTGCAACTCAATCGACCTCCGGTCTTAGACTAATTTTATCTGGATACCGAAGCTGAATGTCTGCATCCAGGGTCAGATTAAGAAACTCCACCAACACCACCAGCGAAAAACCCCAAATACGGTAACCCTGATAAACATAACACGGCATACGCAGGCTGTAGTCAGGCCCGACAAATCGCTCAACCGTGAGATTTGTTTGATCTAGAAAATACCTAAGTGGCACATGAAATACCGCATCTAACTCATCCGGATTTGCGGTAAGCACGGATTCTGATGATACCAGGCCCACATAAGGCCTAACTCGCATGCTATGTCTAGTTTGGCTGGCAGGCATACTGGCGATCACATCAACCTGATCTGGCGATAAATCAATTTCTTCCTGTGTTTCTCGAAGCGCTGTCTCCAGTAGGTCAGCGTCACCACGCTCCCATTTCCCCCCAGGAAAGGCCACCTCACCTGCGTGGGATGCCAAATGCTCGGCACGTTTAGTCAGAATTATTTTCGGATCATCAGGCTCATTGGTAACCGCAAGTAAAATAGCTGCCTCACCCAACTCATCATCTTGGGGCATTAAACGCTCGACGGTTAGTGGTTGAAGCCGCTGTGTAATTAAACTCAACATATCTTTGCCATTTTAGAGATACCCCACATTTATATATACTGGTTACCGAACCAGACTTTTTTCTACTCTAGTGATGTTTTATGAACTTTTGCAGTCAATGTGGAAAACCCATCAGCCTTAAAATTCCAGAAGGCGATAATCGCGAACGACATGTTTGCGATCACTGTAACGCGATCCATTACCAAAACCCCCGCATTATCGCTGGCTGTATTCCTATTATAGATAACCAGGTACTACTGTGTAGGCGTGCCATTGAGCCTCGATATGGCCTCTGGACGCTACCAGCCGGATTTATGGAAAATGGTGAAACGGCCCTTCAAGGCGCGCTTCGCGAATGTGCAGAAGAAGCCAATGCCCAAATTGATAGCCCGATGCTATCTGGCATTTTTGACATCCCCTATATCAATCAGGTTTATATCTTTTATCGCGGAACCATGAGTGATTTAAATTTCAGCCCAGGCATCGAATCTCTGGAGGTTGACTTATTTAGCGAACAAAATATCCCCTGGGACAACCTTGCTTTTCCCGTTATTGAACTCGCCCTACATTATCATTTTGAAGACCTCAAGAGTCATCTCAGCACAGTCCGCACTGGCACGATAGAACGCCCCTGGAAAGGCCCAAGGTCGTGACAAACCTCCACCCGGATCAGTAGCGGCCTGACAACAACATCCCACCGCTGCTTGACCGGCTAAACAATCACTTCAGCCAGCTGCCAAACATCATAGGCAGGCTCTTCGTAGGGGTGGGCAGCGAGCAGAGCCCTTACTGCCTCCTGAAGCAACTCATCTGCACACACCATTTCAACCCGATACTCTTCAACCTGCGCCATCTCGCCCAGACACCCGACAAAGGGAGAGCTACCGTCCATTGGCCGAAACTGTCCCTCACCCAACACCTGCCATGAACAATGCTCATAGTTCCCTATACGCCCTGCCCCGGCATCAAATACCGCTTGCTTGACCACATCTACATGACTCACGGGAACAAAGAAAACCAACTTATGCATAACGACTCCTATTACTACGACGAACCTGCCCCTGGAACTTTATTCTAGGACGGGGCAACTGACTTATGCCGTGGAAATAGCAAATAATGACTATGCACGAGTTAAAAGCAACCTCTTGGCCAGCTGTTGTTTCCGCCACGGAGGGTTTATCTGTACCACGCCCCATCTCCCACGACAGAAATTGTTTGTCTTAGATCAACCCAATAGTAATTTCAAGCATCCGCACAAATCTAAACACTTACTTATTGCTTACCCTTTCGTTATAATTGATAATCATTATCATTTGTATCACCCTATGGATTATGAACGTGTTTTTTAATCAACTACAAACAGGCGATCATGCCCGAGTCAACGGGTTTAAGGATGTTCCGGAATCGTACCGGAACAGACTCATGAGCCTGGGGTTAACACCGGGAACAACCTTTCTGGTACAGCATCGTGCCCCACTGGGTGATCCAATAGCCATTCTTGTTAGAGGATTCCGCCTGAGTTTAAGAAGCCATGAAGCCAAAGGGATGTTGGTGGACCGACTATGAACCAAGAATTCACCATTGCTCTGGTTGGCAACCCTAACTGCGGAAAAACCACGCTATTCAATGCACTAACCGGTACCCACCAAAAAGTGGGCAACTGGTCTGGCGTCACTGTTGAGAAAAAAACAGGACAATTCAACCATGCTGATGCCACTTTTCAGGTAGTAGACCTACCCGGCACCTATTCACTACATGTTTCCTGTGAAGAAGACTCACTCGACCAACAGATCGCTCAACGGTTTGTACTGGAAGACTCTGCCGACCTAATTATTAACATTATTGACGCCTCCAGCTTGGAACGTGGGTTGTACCTCACGACACAGTTGATGGATGCGGGCGTACCGCTTGTCATAGCACTTAACATGATGGATGTGGCAGATCAAAACGGCATCCACATTGACCCCTATGAGCTTTCAGAGAATATCGGCTTTCCAGTAATATCACTGGTAGCCAGCCGCAGCGAAGGCATTGGCACTCTGGTAGATGTAGCCAGTAATTACCTTCACAAACAAAGCTTCAAGCCACACCCGGTTACCGTTTCAGAGCCTCTAGAAAAAACCGCCAAAACACTCCTTTCGTTAATGACGCAGCACGATACCGAGCCTTCCAGGCTTGAGGCAACAGCAATACTGGAAAGAGACGCTTCGGTACTTAGCCAATTTTCGGATGACCTGCAGCGCCAGATGTTGGCGGAGGTCGACACGCTGGAAGAACAGTTACCAAGTAGTGCCGCAGATGCACTAATTACAGACCGGTACCATTGGATACACGAAACCACAGCCAGTGCAGTCCATTACGACACCCAAACAAAGCGGTCGATTTCTGACTACCTTGACGCCATTCTGTTAAACCGGGTTTTGGCATTCCCCGCATTTCTCGGTGTGATGTACCTGATGTTCATGGTAACCATCAATTTTGGTGGTGCTTTTATCGACTTCTTCGATATTGCTGCAGGGGCAATATTTGTAGAACTGCCACGACAATTGCTGACGGCTCTCCACCTACCCGAATGGCTAGTGGCCTTGGTTGCGGATGGTGCCGGAGGCGGCATCCAACTGGTAGCAAGTTTCTTACCCGTAATAGGCACGCTGTTTCTCTTTCAAACTTTTCTGGAAGACTCGGGCTACATGGCCCGTGCGGCATTCATTCTCGACCGTTTAATGCGCAGTATTGGCCTACCCGGTAAATCTTTCGTGCCGCTGGTGGTGGGTTTCGGCTGCAATGTCCCCTCAGTGATGGCCAGCCGGGCACTAGACACACATCAAGATCGTCTGCTGACGATCTTGATGGCCCCCTTTATGTCTTGCGGAGCCAGACTAACGGTATACATCCTGTTTGCCAGCGCCTTTTTCACTCAAAATGGCCAGAATGTAGTATTTGGTCTGTATGTTATTGGAATTGCACTCGCCGTTTTAACCGGTGTTCTGGTTCGCCGGAAAATGCTAAGCCGTGATATCACGCCATTTATTATGGAGCTACCCAACTACCACATCCCTACTGCCAAAGGCCTGATAATCCATAGCTGGCAGCGACTTCGTGGCTTTTTACTACGGGCGGGGAAAGCCATTGTGATCGTTGTAATCGCGTTGAATTTTGTTAATTCTATCGGCACCGATGGCAGTTTTAATAATCAAAATACCGAAAAATCAGTGCTCTCAGCCATTGGCAAAACCATTACCCCCATCTTAGAACCACTGGGAGTTAAAGAGGATAACTGGCCTGCCACTGTGGGTATTTTCAGCGGTATTTTTGCTAAAGAGGTCGTGGTTGGCACACTGGATGCGCTCTATTCAGATATGGCACGCAGTGCTACTAAGCTAACAGTTACTGAGCCAACCTCTATCCTCACAATGCTTTCCGAAGCAGTGAGCACAATCCCTGAGAACCTTGCAGAAGTTAACAATATGTGGGGCGACCCTCTAGGACTCGGTGTTGGTGACTTAACGAACCAGCAAGCATCAGCAGACACACAGGAAGTCAAACTTTCTACTATCACCCTAATGCAGCAACTATTTGACGGGCAACTGGGGGCTTTCTGCTATATTTTGTTTATTTTGCTCTACATGCCCTGTGTAGCGACCCTTGGTGCTATATATAAAGAAGCGGGGGGAGCGTGGGCATTCTTTTCTGCCACTTGGAATACATTACTAGCCTATGCCGTAGCCGTGACTGTTTACCAACTCGGCACACTGCCCGCACATCCGCAGCAGTCAATGCTTTGGTCGGGCCTCATGTTATTTATTATGTTGGTAGGGTATTTACTACTTATGGAATTTGGCAAGAGGCAGGCTCGCAACGATAACCTTATACCGGTTGTCAATCTGCACTAAAAACCATATTACGAACAACGGCCTCTAATGAGGCCGCTATGAAGAACTACTTTAACTACGTGAAAACTCTTCCACGGCCCTGAGTAGCTGACGGCAGGTGATCTGCCCTACTAATTTCCCATCCTGAACCACAGGACAGCGACGATAACCCCTCTTCAGCATATCCTGAGCCACATCCACAATGTCCGCATGAGGAGAAACAGAGAAAACGTCTGTAGTCATAAAATTTTTGACCGAACCAACACTGGTTTCCTCATTGTACATAGCCGTTAGAATAGCCTTCAGACAATCCATTTCTGATAAAACGCCCAACAGGTGGTTTTCATCATCCACCACGCATACACCTGAAATCTTGTACTCCAGAATCGATTTAATAGCATCAAAAACATCAGCATCAGCTTTTACCTTAACTGGATTTTTAAGCATGTAATCTTTGAGTTCTACTGACTGCAACATAATTAAGCCTTTTTATTTTTTACTTGCTTTCAGAATACAAAAGTTTGAAATAACCGCAAGCAATAATCGTTAGAAAAGTTTGCCAATGTATGCCATTAACGGTTGAGGTAAAATTCCCAACCAGACAACCAGTATGACCAGCGACAAAGCGACAACCTCACCCAGCCAGGGTATAACCACAACGCTCGTCGCATTGTCTTCCTGAAGCGTCATCACATAAATTACTCTTAGGTAGTAGTAGATACCGATGGCACTCCCTATCACTAATGCCCCCAATAATATCCAGAGCGCACCCTCGATACCCGAAGCAAATACATATAACTTCCCGATAAAACCTGCCGTTAGCGGAATCCCGGCCAATGACAACAAGGCCAGCGTTAACAGCGCAGCCAACAAAGGGCGCCGCCAAAATAACCCCGTCAAGTCTGACACCCATTGCCGTTCATCTTCACCATCACTAGACAACACGCTAATCACTGCAAAAGCCGCCAGCGTCGTCACCACGTACGCCACCACATAATAGCTTGCGGCCTCCACAGCAAAATCGCTGCCACCCAATACCCCGCCAGCCACCAGTGTGATCAACAGATAACCAAAGTGAGCAATGGAAGAATAAGACAACAGCCTTTTTATATTCTGTTGCTGCAATGCAAGTAGGTTGCCCACCAGCATCGAAGCCACCGCCAATACACTCAGGGCAATAAGCAGCGTATTGAACTGATGTAATTGAGCCTCCAGAAATAAACGCAGCAGTGCAGCAAAAATTGCCCCCTTGGATACCGTTGCCAGGAATCCTGTTACAGGCAATGGGGCACCTTGATAGACGTCTGGGGTCCACATATGGAACGGCACCACCGACAATTTGAAACCAATGCCTGTCAGCACCAACGCAGTGCCCGCCAGAACCAGCACATGGTTATCGGGGGCAGTCACCAGACGTTCACCTATTCCGACGAATGAAAGACTGCCAAGAGCCGCATAGAGCAGGGCAAAGCCAAACAACAGCATTGCGGAAGCACAACCGGATAACACCAGATATTTAATGGCCGCCTCTAACGGTAATTTACCTTTATCGGGGTAAGAGATCATCGCGTAAAGCGAAACACCCAGTAGCTCCATACCCAACAGCAAGGACACCACATGGTTCGCAAAGGACAACACCAAAGCGCCCAGTGTGGCTAACAGCAGCAACAGGTAAAACTCTTCATTTCGACCACTGCGATGGCGTAAATATTCCCACGACAACAAGGTGCTCGCCAGTGAAACACCCAATAGCAAGACCGTGAAGAACATACCGTAGCGGTCGACACTTAAAAGCGACATATTTTGCTCACCCACGGCCGTTGCCAAGGGTATGGACAGCAGCGTGAACAGCAACCCTGCCACGGTCAGTCCAGCCGTTAGCCCATGGGATCTTTTGAACGCAAGTACTAGCATCAAAAAGACGATGAGCAGTGTCAGTACAATTAACGGCAATATCGATTGCAGCTCGATCATAGTAATGGCGGTACTCATTGAATGCCCCCCACAACCTGGGTACTACCCGAGTTTTCAGAGACCTCAACCACTGATCCCACTAACGCCGTCAAACTGTCCAACGCAGGTTGAGCCGTATCAAGTACAGGCTGAGGATAGAGGCCCAACCACACTAGGCCAACAATCATCATCGCCATAGTCAGCATTTCCCGGACACCATAATCTGGCAACCGTAAGGCTTCATTTGGTTTACCCTGAAAGGCACGCTGCATCATGACCAGCGAATAAATCGCCGCAACAATTAAACCTAAAGCCGATACCGCTGCGACCCAGGGTGCCACCTTAAACAGCCCCGCCAACACCATAAACTCTGCAACAAAGTTACCCAACCCGGGCAATCCTACCGAGGCCAACATGAAAAACATGGCCATAGCACCCATGCGAGGCATGTTTTTCCAGAGCCCCCCCATTTTGGACATATCGCGGGTGTGCAGACGCTCCTGCAACGATCCGGCAATCATAAACAATGCCGCAGTGCTCAAACCATGAGCCACCATTTGCATGACGGCACCTTGTAACGCCAAGGCATTCCAGGCAAATACCCCCAACAGTACAAACCCCATATGGCTGACACTACTATAGGCTACCAAGCGTTTGAAGTCGTCCTGACCAAATGCCAGGACAGCACCATAAATAATACCCACTGCACCCAGAGCTAACGCTATTGGAGAAAAGTCCATGGCCTCCTGAGGAAACAATGGCACGACAAAACGGATGAGCCCGTAGGCACCTGTTTTCAGCAAAATACCGGCAAGAATAACGCTACCTGCAGTGGGCGCTTGGGTGTGCGCATCTGGCAGCCATGTATGCACGGGGAAGCCAGGCAACTTGACCAAAAAAGCAACAAAGAAACCCAGCATCAATATGTATGCCATGTCGCCACTGACCCCGTGACCCAGCAACTCAAAATAGCTGAACGTATACTCACCGGTACTACGTTGATTTAGCAATACTAACGCCAAGATGGCGAACAACATCATCAGCCCACTGACCTGGGTGAAAATGAAGAACTTCATGGACGCATAGCTACGTCCCTCATGCCCCCAGATGGCAATCATCAGATACATGGGAACCAGCATCACTTCCCAGAACAGGAAGAAGAGAAAAAGATCCAGAGCTAAAAACACCCCAAGCACACCGGCCAATGTCCACAGTAAATTGGCCTCAAAAAACCCCGTACGCTGTTTAATATCGGTCCACGAGGCACTTACCGAAACGACACCCAACACCAATGTCAGGACAACCATCAGCAAACTCAATCCGTCCATGGCCAACTCAAAACTGATACCAAAACGTGGAATCCACTCCGCTTTGTAATGAAGTAGCCAAGTTGTTGCCTCAAACGGATTGGGCACAACCGTGATTTTGTCCCAGGAGAGGTCGGTAGCCACCATCAAATAGCCCAAATCAAAAAGGATGATGAGCAAGGCAATCCAGCGTGGCAGCCCAGCATGTTGTCGTTCAGACAACCAGGCAATGACACCACCGACCAGCAGGATCAATATGAGGTTAACCAGGATCATCTGATCACCCCCTGCAACAAGGCAATGACCAATATCAAACCAAAGACCATACTGGTGGCATACCAGCGCAACCGACCCGTTTGTGTATGGCTAAGCGCCATGAATAAAAACTGGCTAAAACTAACAATGGTGTTGTAGATGTCATCCACACATTCCCGCTTCAAAATTAAAGCCAGGAATTTATAGGGGCGCACCCATAATTGATCGTAGAGCCAGTCTATGGCCCAACCACTGAACCAGAATTTTTTCAGCCGTTGCCCCCCCGATGAGTTCACCAATCCCTCAACATTTAACTGTCCGCCCAAGAATATGAGGTAGGCGATAGCTAGGCCGATAAGGGGAATGGCAATGGATATGCCTTCGACAAGATGACTGGGATGATGATCACCTGTTGCAGGAAATACAGATGACAGAGGAAGAGCAAACCAACCGCCAACAATAGACAGCGCACAAAGCACCGACAGCGGCAGAGCCATACGAATTCCGGGCAACTTATCCGGCTCCATTTTTGCTTCACCAAAGAACACCACAAACACCAATCTAAAACTATAAATTGCTGTTAACAGAGCCCCAAGCAGGCCACCCACCCACAGCCAAGGGCCGGCACCTGGTAACTTGTAAGCCTGCAACAGGATCATGTCCTTACTGAAAAATCCCGAGGTTAACGGAAGTGCGGCCAATGCGGCAGAGCCAATAAGAAAACTCCAGAACACCACAGGCAAGCGGGTACGCAACCCCCCCATATTGAAGATATTATGCTCGTGATGCAGACAGTGAATCACTGCGCCAGCGGCCAGGAACAACAAGGCTTTAAAGAAGGCATGCGTCACTAAATGGAAAATCCCTGCGGCCCAGGCTCCCACGCCCAACGCCAAAAACATATAGCCAATCTGACTTATGGTGGAATACGCCAGAATCCTTTTGATGTCATGTTGATTTAGCGCGGTAAAGGCTGCCATTAAAGACGTTATCAGCCCAACAAAGGCCACCACCAACATCGCAATGGGGGCAAGTAAAAACAACTCATGAGTTCGCGCAATCAGATACACACCCGCTGTGACCATCGTCGCGGCATGAATCAATGCACTGACCGGTGTGGGGCCGGCCATGGCATCTGGAAGCCAAGTGTGTAATGGCAATTGAGCTGATTTACCCACGGCACCACCGAGTAACAACAAGCAGGCAATAAGCGGAAGCGTATCACCTACCTGCCACTTACTTTTGGCAACCTCTGTCAGGGGTTGTATATCCAGTGTTCCCAATTCAGTAAGTAGTAAAAACAGCCCCACCGCCATTGCAGCATCACCGATGCGGGTTACTACAAATGCTTTTCTGGCTGCCGCACCATTTGCCGGATCCTGATACCAGAATCCAATCAACAAATAACTACAAGCACCCACACCTTCCCAACCGAGATACAACAGCAACAGGTTATCTGCCATCACCAATATCAACATGGCAAATACAAACATGTTCAGGTAGGCAAAGTAACGGCTGAAACTGACATCATCTTCCATAAACTCGGTGGAAAATAAATGAATCAAAAAACCAACACCGGTAATAACCGACATCATTACCAATGTCAGCCCATCCAGATAAAAAGCGATATCGGGCGAAAAATCTCCAACGCGCATCCATGTCCACAAAACCTGGTGATGCGGTTGGCCCGACGCCATAAAGGTTAGCCCCACTAACACGGTAACCACTGCAGCTAACCCAACTGAACCTGCACCCAGAATCGCGACCACTCGCCTGGGCATTTTTCCTAAGGTCACCATTAATAAAATTGAACTAACCAAAGGGAACAACGGGATGAGCGGAAGTAGTTTCAACATGGCGTCATCCTCTCATCCGGTTGGCATCATCCATATCCAGGCTTTTAAAACGACGCTGGATCTGAAGCACCAAGCCCAAACCAACAGCCACTTCGGCTGCCGCTACAGCAAGAATCAACATAAAGACGATTTGGCCATCAGCTTGCCCCCAACGAGCCCCCGCAGCGACAAATGCCACGGCGGATGAATTAAGCATGACTTCGAGAGAGACAAGGATAAAGATGATATTCCGTCGCATCATCAACCCCAGTAATCCGCAAATAAACAACAGTGCAGACAACAACAGAACATGGTCGAGAGGAATGCTGACACCATCCATTAGCGCACCCCTTCCTGGCTGATTTGGTGACCTTTGTCCCTAGTTGCTTTGGCTTCTCTACCCTCTTCAAGATACCGGCGGCCGAGGTGATAAGCACCCACCAACCCAGCCAAAAGCAACATGGAGGCAATTTCAACGGCGATCACATAGGGCCCAAACAAGGTCAGACCTACTTGTTTAGCCGTAACCAGCCCCTGAGTAGTCGCGGGCTCACTTTGCGAAAGCACCAGTACAAGTTCAACCAACAAGACCAGTGCAAAAATAACGGGAACAATCCAGACCTGAGGCTTTAGTAACTGCTTCTCCCGGCGGTCACCCTTCTCGCCGAGATTGAGCATCATGATGACAAAGATGAACAACACCATAATGGCGCCCGCATAAATCACTACTTCCAGGGCCGCAGCAAATGGAGCACCTATCAGGTAAAAAATCACCGCGACAGCCAACAGGGACAGAATCAGATAGATCAATGCATGGGTAGCATTGGCCCGGGTTAGCGCCAAAATAGTTGATACCAACGCAATGGTCGATGCCATGTAAAACAGGACCAGCTCTAACATCTCGCCCTCCCGGAAAAAATATACCTCATGGCAACAGGCTCCTGACATCGATAGGTTTGGCCTCATTTTCTGCCTCACCTTTATCTTTCCAGGCCGTCTGCATGCCGGATACACGGTAAAAGTTGTAGCCGTGGTATTTACCCGTACCACTAATTAATAAATGTTCCTTTTCATACACCATGTTTTGGCGATCGTATTCACACATCTCAAAATCTGGTGTTAACTGAATGGCATAGGTCGGACAGGCTTCCTCGCACATCCCACACATAATGCAACGCGAAAAATTAATGCGGAAAAACTCCGGATACCAACTGCCGTCATCACGATTACCCTTTTGTAATGCGATGCAATCCACCGGACAGGCCACGGCGCACAGGTTACATGCCACACAACGCTCTTCACCATCGGGGTCACGGGTAAGCACTATTCGGCCTCTATAACGAGGGGCCAGATAGGGTTTTTCTTCGGGGTATTGCACCGTTTCAGCTTTGGTAAAGGTGTGCTTCAGCACTCGCCACATGGTGCGCAACTGGCTAATCATGCTGCACCTCCACCAGTCAACCAAAGTGCAATGGCACCAGTAAAGATCAAATTAACCAATGTCAGCGGCAACATAATTTTCCAACCCAAAGACATGAGTTGGTCATATCGAGGCCTGGGGATAGCCGCGCGCAACAGCACAAAGAAACAAATCACGACGAAGGTTTTCAAACCGAACCAAACAATGGGGGGAAGCCAGGGCCCGAGCCAGCCGCCAAAGAACAACGTCACTATCATGCTGGAGATTAAGATTAATCCCAAATATTCGCCCAGCATGAACATGGCGAACTTCATACCACCATATTCTGTATGAAAACCTGCTGTGAGTTCGTGTTCAGCTTCTGGCAAATCGAAGGGCAAGCGATGGCTTTCTGCAATACCGGCAATGGTGAAAACAAACAACCCTAAAAACTGTGAAATGCAGTACCAACCATCGGCCTGAGATTCAACAATGACTCGAAGATTAAAGCTGCCAGAGAGCATAACCACCCCCATTAGTGCCAGCCCCATAAACACTTCGTAGCTGACCATTTGGGCCGCAGAACGCAATCCGCCTAACAATGCATATTTATTATTGGAGGCCAGCCCTCCGAGTAAAACGCTATATACAGCCAGCGAGGTCATACCCAGAAAGAACAGCAAACCGATATTCATATCGATAATTTGCAGACCTGGACCAAATGGCACCACAGCAAAGCCCAACATCATCGCCATAACAATGGCCGTGGGCGCAAAGATAAACACAACTTTGTCGGCAAAAGGCGGCACCCAGTCATCCTTGGTGAGCAGCTTCAACATATCAGCCGCCACCTGCAAGATTCCAAAGGGTCCCAATCGATTAGGACCATAACGGTCCTGCCAAACGCCGAGCAAACGACGCTCCCACCAAGTCATCACCGCTGCACCGCCCACTGCTCCAAGCAGCACCACCAGAGCAAAGAGTATGATCATGCCATCAGACATAAGGCACCCCACGTTGTCCTCGAGTATCAGGGCTTGGAGCATTTGGATTATCCGTGGCAATCAACTGAGGCTTACGAGGCTGCCAGTTTTCAGCTCTCCGCAGCGACACCATGGAACCGATACCAATAACTAATGACTCGGTTCCCGGCATTCCCATAGTAAAGCCTACACAGCCCTCGGCTATCGAGTCGTCAACTAGTACCTCCAAGACAACCTCACTACCATCAACCACCACAACAACGCCGTCGCCATCCGCTACCTGAAGCTTGTTTACATTTTCTGAACGTACGACCAGTTGTGCATCCCCGGACAGTTCAGCAATTGCTGGAGCCTGACGACTCAATTCATCACTGCCAAATACCCGATAAACAGGCACCAGTAATAAATCGGTATTTGAAGGATGGAAGGCATCAGGAACCGAGAGGGATTCTATTTTGGCTCCTTCACCGGGACTAATTAATCGTATACCCGATGATCCGCCCTTAATCTCGCCACCGGCCTCATTCTGAAATTTTTGTATGGACTGATTGGAGTTCCAGCCTGGAGACCAACTATAAGACATCAATGAACTTGGCTGACCTACACCTAAGCCCTCCATACTGAACGACAAGGGGCTCTCATTATCCACCGGCTGCTTGGGCTCATGAACAGACACATTGGCACGCACCGCCGTGCGACCACTATAACGTGCGGGTTGCCGCGGTATTTTCAGTCCACGATTACGGAACAGGTGGTCGGGTGCTGCAGCGGTGATGCCAGACAATGCAGGTATTTCATCCGCACAAGTCTGCTCCACCTGGTCAAAATGTGCCAATTGATCAAACCCGGACAATCCAAGCACCTGCCCGAGTTCAGACAACCACTGCCAGCTGGCCAACCGATCGTCTTCTGCCACAAATACTGGGTAGTAACGCTGTGCTCGCCCTTCACTGCTAACAAAGGTGCCTTCTGATTCAGCAAACGTTGCTGCGGGCAATGCCAGGTATGATGCTGACAACGTGGCGTTATCCAGAGAGTCGAGCACCACCAGTTGCTTGATATTTCCTAGTAGCTGGTCAACAGTTTCCGTTGGTGCACGTCGATAAAGATCATTTTCCAAAACGATAAGAGTATCAATATCACCCTGAGCGGCACTCTCTGCCAGCACGTTAAAGCCCAAACCCTTTCCGCCATCCAACAGGGTTACACCCATGCTATTGCACTCGGGGACGCTCAAACTCAACAGGGTATTTTTTTCTTCAGATAACAGTGCTTCGACTACAGCTACAGCGCTCTCAATAACCGCTGAGTTCATAAGGCTGGTACCAGAAACAATTAATGGTTTTTTTGCGGCTTTTAATGCCGAAGCAATAGTCCCGACCAATGTGGACAGATGACCCAAACCAGGTAGATGACTGCCAGATATTTCTGCTGCAACAGCAAAACCCAGCCTCGCAATGTCATCCGGTGCCAGAGACACACTTGCCGCCGCAATATCCTCAAGCCGACTTTCATGGACACCAGCAATAAACACTGGGCTATATTGGTTCTGAGCCAAATTTCTAATTGCGGCATCCATCCAGGGTTCCAGTCGCATATCCTCTGCCATCTGCCTCGCTTTATTGCGGGCAGACTGACGCAGGGCTAATGCCAAACGGGGGGCTGTATTGCTTACATCTTCACCGAGTATCAGCACGGCATCAGCCGATTCGATTTGATGGAGAGAAGGGCTGACTGCACGTGTTGTCGATAGGGCCTCGGCAACCTGTTGAACCAAAGCATGCTCCACATCACTCATGCCGGAACAAAAGTGACTATCCCCAACCAAGCGACGTAACAGGTAGTTGGCCTCCACCGATGCGCGGGGAGAACCAATCCCGGCAACGGCACCCTTTTGGCACAGGCTCGCCACTTGGCTCAACGCATCGTCCGCCTTAATAGCCTGATAACTGCCATCATCCTGCCGAACCCCGGCAAAATTAAGCCGAGATTCACTATTGACGAAATCAGCACCAAAGCGCCCACGATCACATAAAAAATAGCCATTTACCTGTTGGTTATAGCGATTTTGAATGCGCTTTAACCGACCGTACCGCTCGCCCGGCGAGGTATTACAACCAACGGCACAACCCACACAGATGGAGGGTGCCGATTGAAGATCCCACTTGCGACTGTAATCGTTAACCAGCGGCTTATCGGTAAACACACCCGTAGGGCAAACCTCGACTAAATTTCCGGCGAACTCACTTTGCAGTACCCCGTCCTGATGACGACCAAAGTAAACGTGGTCGTGAGAGGCAAGTGCCGCCAAATCCGTACCACCCGCATAGTCCCGGTAAAAACGCACACAGCGATAGCAGCTGATACAGCGATTCATTTCGTGATTAATCAGCGGGCCTAAGTATTGGTTGCGATGAGTATTCTTTAAGCCACGATAATGACGATCGCGATGCCCAACCATTACCGTCATATCCTGTAAGTGACACTCGCCACCTTCTGCACAAACAGGGCAATCGTGAGGATGGTTCAACATCAACGACTCAATCACCGATGCTCTGAACTCGCTGGCGGTATCCCCCTTGAGTGACAACCTTGCACCATCGGTTACCGGAGTCATGCAGCCCATCACAATACGACCACGGGTATCCTCTTCGTTTTGATACTGCACCATGGCACATTGACGACAGGAGCCAATGGATCCCATGGATGGGTGCCAGCAGAAATAGGGTAAATCCAGCCCCAGATTGAGACAGGCCTCTAAAAGGTTTTTACCTTCCTCCACTTCGTAGGCTTGTCCATCGATATAGATAGTGGGCATCAGACACGCTCCCCTTGGGTATAAGGGCAACACCCTTGCTCGACGTGCGCGTCAAAATCACTCTGAAAGTATTTAAGTGCACTCTGCAGGGGCTCCATTGCACCCGGGGCCAAGGCACAGTGGGTGTTTCCTATGGCACCAATGTATTTAACTTGGCGCACCAGTGTTTCTAAATCTTCCTTGCGTCCACGACCGGACTCAATGTCTTCCAGAACTTGCCGAGTCCAGGGTAGCCCTTCCCGACAAGGGGTGCAGAAACCACAGGATTCATGGGCGAAGAAACGAAGCAGGTTTAGCACCATACCCACAGGGCAGGTTTTATCGTCCAGAATAATCATGGTCCCAGTGCCCATGCGACTGCCGGCCGAACCGATTGAGCCGTAATCCATGGGTAAATCCAGGTGCTCTTCCACCAAAAAGTCTGTCGAACCGCCACCAGGCAAAAATCCTTTGAGTTTTCTCCCGTCCGCCATACCTCCAGCATACTTCTCAAGAATTTCTCGAATTGGTGTGCCCATCGGCAACTCCCAACATCCGGGATTTTTCACATGGCCACTGGCTCCAAACATTTTGGTACCGCTGTCTTCACCAATACCCAATGATTGAAACCACTCGGCCCCTTTGTCGATGATATGTGAGATATTGCAGAGGGTTTCGACGTTATTGACGATGGTAGGCCGACCCCACAACCCACTGACCTGAGGAAAAGGCGGCTTGGCCCTCGGGTTGGCTCGCTTCCCTTCTAGTGCATTAATCAGTGCGGTTTCCTCACCGCAGATATATCGTCCGGCACTGGTATGTACATGCATTTCTAGGTCGTAACCACTGCCTAGAATATTGTTTCCCAGATAGCCTCTTTTATAACAATCGGCCAAGGCCTGTTCGAGGCGCTCAATGGCCACCAGATATTCACCACGAATAAAGATATAAGATCGATCTGCCTGAATGGTGTAAGCCGCCAGTATCATGCCCTCGATCAACTGATGAGGATCACACTCCATCAACAACCTGTCTTTAAATGTGCCTGGCTCCATTTCATCGGCATTGCACACTAGGTATTTGTGTCCGGGGCTACATTTATCACCCATTGGAACAAAGCTCCACTTCATCCCGGTAGGAAAGCCTGCGCCGCCTCGACCACGAAGGTTTGATGCTTTAATTACCTCTAAACAGTCGTTGGGTGACATTCCTGACATAACTTTATGAAGGGCTTTATACCCCCCATTGGCTTCATAACTTTCCATATCTGCTGGAACTAGATCTGGGCCAATATTCCGAGTGAGCACTTTTTCCCTTAGAGAATTTTCCATTAAGAGCCCTCCCCGTCACTCAATTTACCCGCGAAGATCTGATCAATTTTTTCATTATCAAGATGCGTATGTAGATCATCACCCACCATCATCACGGGAGCTTTATCACAGGCACCCAGACAGGGTACGGGGATTAAGGTGTATTGGTTATCCGCCGTTGTTTCACCGTAATCCACACCGAGTTTTTCGGTGATTTTTTGTTTTACCCCATCACAGCCACAAATCCAGCAACTCACACTGTCGCAAAACAGCACCACTTTTTTACCCACGGGCTTCCGATATATCAGGTTGTAGAAAGTCGCGACACCTTCAAGGGTTTCAGGCGACATTTCCAAATAACGAGCAATCGCTATCAACGACTCGTCAGAAACCCAACCCCTATGACGCTGGACAATTTTAAGGGCATCAATAGCAGCACCCGACTTTTGTGGCATATGTGCCAGCTCTGCGTCTATCTGCCGGGTTTCTTCCGCAGATAACGCTACATCAGACTGAATTAGCTGCTGGCTCATCGGTCTACATCCGCCATAACAAAATCAATACTGGCAACAATTGCGATCAAATCAGCAATCATCAGACCACGGCTAATAAGCGGTATTTGCTGTAAGTGAGGGAACGAAGGCGTTCTGATTCTTGTTCGGTAGGACATGGTGCCGCCATCACTCACCAAGTGATAACTGTTGTGGCCTTTTGTCGCTTCGATTAATTGAGTCGCCTCTCCCGCAGGCACTACCGGTCCCCAACTGACATTGAGAAAATGATGAATCAGCGTCTCAATATCTTGCATGGTTCGCTCTTTGGGCGGAGGGGTGGTTAAGCGGTGGTCGCTTTTATAGGGACCTTCGGGCATGTTATCCAAGCACTGCCGTATTATCCGCAGGCTTTGACGAATCTCTTCAATTCGCACTGCTGCACGGTCATAACAATCACCGTTGTTACCCACAGGGACTTCAAACTCAAACTGGTCATAGCCACCGTAAGGGCGATCTCTACGCAGATCCCAATCCATTCCTGTGGCTCTGAGCCCCGGCCCGGTAATACCCCAATCGATGGCCTCTTTCTGGGTATAACGACCAATTCCCTTGGCTCGTTTATGCAGAATTTTGTTCTGCATCGCCATTTTGTCGTAGTGATCCAACCGGGCAGGCATGGCATCGATAAAGTCTCGAACCATTTTTTCCCAACCAATGGGCAGATCCTGAGCCACGCCGCCAATTCGGAACCAGGCGGGGTGCATCCGACCACCAGTGACCGCCTCAACAATGCCAAATAGCCGCTCTCTATCGGCAAACATATAAAACACTGGCGACATCTGGCCGACGTCCTGAACAAAGGTTCCGTAAAACACCAGATGACTGGAGATACGGAATAATTCGGCCATCATGATTCGGATCACTTTAGCGCGATCGGGTACCTGAATACCTGCCAGTTTTTCTACGGACATCACATAGGCGAGGTTATTCATGACCCCGCCCAAGTAATCGATACGATCGGTATAGGGGATGTAGCTATGCCAAGTCTGGCGCTCACCCATTTTTTCTGCGCCGCGGTGGTGATAGCCAATATCGGGCACTGCGTCCACAACAATTTCACCATCCAGCTGTAACGCTATTCGAAACACCCCGTGTACACTGGGATGGTTAGGGCCCAAGTTAAGGAACATAAACTCAGTGTCATCTGTTTTACGCTCCATACCCCACTGCTCAGGACGAAACCTTAACGCTTCCTGCTCAACATCCTGTTTATGTTGATCAAGGCTGAAAGGCTCCATTTCTGTAGCCCTGGCAGGGTGATCTTTACGTAGTGGATGTCCTTCCCAGGTAGGCGGCATCAGTATTCGATACAAGTTGGGATGACCACTGAAGTCGATACCGAACATATCCCACACTTCACGCTCATACCAATTGGCGTTGGGCCAAATATCGACAATGGTCGGAACCTGAATATCTGGCTCTACCAATGCGGTTTTGATTCGAACATCTTCGTTGCGAGAAAAGGACAACAGATGGTAGACCACCGTGAAATCTGATGGAGGCTGATCGTTACGATTGACCCTTAATCGCTCGTCGATACCAAACAGGTCATGGAGCATGGGGTATTTAGGCTTTAAGTATCGGAGAACATAGTGAAGTTTGGCCTTATCCACCCAAACTGTGGCAATGCCATCTGCACAACTCTGAACCTTAAAGCAATCCCCACCGAACCGCTCATAGAGCTCGGCGATAATACCTGTTGCTTTCAGGGTTTCAGTAGCTTGCATGAATACTCCCCAGTTATTTTTTATTGTGTTTCTTTTTACAATCTATCTAAACGTCCTTGGGATCTCGCAACTCCGTTGTTTTCATTCGTTCTTCTGTTAATAAATCTCGCTGACTAATGGGCGCGGGTTTTACCACGGTCTGATCACCCACAGTCCAACTTAAAGGTCGACGCTCTTTACCGACAGCCTCTTGCAGCATGACCAAGCCTTGCATCAAAGCCTCTGGACGTGGAGGGCAACCTGGCACGTATACATCCACAGGAATAAATTTATCTACCCCCTGAACCACTGAATAGATATCGTACATCCCACCGGAGTTAGCACAGGATCCCATCGAAATAATCCAGCGGGGCTCCAACAACTGCTCGTAGAGGCGCTGAACAACAGGGGCCATTTTTAGAAAACAGGTACCGGAGATGACCATCAAGTCGGCCTGCCTGGGCGTTGCACGAATAACCTCTGAGCCAAATCGGGCAATGTCATGCCGGCTGGTAAATGAGGTCGCCATTTCCACGTAACAGCAGGACAATCCAAAGTTAAACGGCCAGAGAGAATGACCACGTCCCCAGGCAATTAAGTCCTCCAGTTTGGCGAAACAGACATTGCGACGGACGTGCTCTTCTATTGGATCGCTACTAATAACCTCGCCACCATTGTTCAAGCTATTATTAGCCGTGCTGGCAAAAACCTCATCGGGTCGAGTCAGGCTCCACTTCATTTGCTTGCCTCCTCGAGGCCAACACGGGTTTTTATGCCCCAATCCAAAGCGCCCGATCGCCACTCGTAAACCAGCGCTATCGCCAGGATCAGTACAAACACCATAATGGCAAAATAACCCGACCAGCCCAGTTCAAAAAAAGCGATGGCCCAGGCAAAAATAAATACGGTTTCAAGATCAAAGATTACAAAGAAAATAGCGATTAGATAAAACTCTACGGAGATACGAACCTGCGAACTGCCAACAGGGACGATGCCCGATTCAAAGGTCTCACCGGTAGCGTGATCCATGCGACGCTGCCCGAGCAGCCAGGAAAG
>DFBC01000012.1:8169-16488 GCA_002367235.1 Cellvibrionales bacterium UBA3090 | reverse complement strand
GGAAGTCAGGCAGTTGACAAGGTTATATGGCGATTTTAAAGCCGTTGACAATGTCAGCTTCAAAATAAAAAAAGGTGAAATCGTTGGATTACTTGGCCATAACGGTGCCGGTAAAACCACCATCATGAAAATGCTCAGTGGTTACATTGAATCTAATCAGGGCATGATAGAAATTGACGATATAGACCTCCAGCAAGATCCAAAGAAAGCCCAGAAAAATCTTGGTTATCTTCCAGAGAATCTTCCGATTTACCCAGAAATGACCGTGGCCGACTATCTTGACTACGCCAGTGAAATGAAAGGCCTTTCAGGGGAAACAAAAATTTCTGAGATCAAGCGAGTGATTCAGGCAACAGACATTATCCCCAAGCTGCTTTCACCAATTTCTACTCTCTCCCGCGGTTATAAACAACGCGTCGGGGTTGCTCAGGCAATCTTGGGAAAACCCAAACTATTAATTCTGGATGAGCCAACTAACGGGCTCGATCCAACGCAAACACGGTTGATACGAGCACTGATTAGAGACCTCGCTAAAGAGGCGACGGTTATTCTCTCTACCCACATCATGCAAGAAGTGGATGCACTCTGCGACCGGGTACTTATTATTCGCAATGGACAGGTTGCTGTCGATGCTCAGCTCGAGGAGCTACGCAAAAGCAATCACCTTCAACTGGCCACCTCGCTAGAGAAAGATGAGCTGATCACTCTGTTGCAACCACTAAACGACGTAATCCAGATCGAAGAAACTTCAACCGAACAACAGGTTCACCTCTACCGGCTCGGCATTGCGGAAACAGGCGATCACCTTGCTCTTTGCGGTGACATTGCCAAGCTGATCATTAATGCCGGGGCAACACTATTTTCCATTAATCAAGAACACCGGGATCTGGAAACCCTGTTCAGGGAAGTGAATGAAGCGCCTATAGAAGCCGCTGGGGAGGAGATTCAGGATGCAGCCTAATACCAAACATCTGCCCGTGATTCGTCGTATTGCTACCAAAGAGATCACCCTGTTTTTTGCTTCACCTATTGCCTATTTATTCCTGGCGACATTTGCAGCAATTTCTTTATTTATCTTTTTCTGGGGCGAATCCTATTTCTCTCGGAATATTGCCGATATTCGCCCGCTATTTGAGTGGATGCCGGTGCTGCTGGTCTTCCTCACCAGCACATTAACCATGCGCCTGTGGAGTGAAGAGCGCAGAACGGGCACCCTTGAGCATATTCTGACTCAACCACTGCCGCTGTGGCATTTTGTGGTAGGTAAATTCCTCGGATGCCTGGTGTTACTGGCCGTTGCTCTGGTTATAACCATTCCTCTCCCGATTACGGTATCGCAAATGGGGGAGCTTGACTGGGGGCCAATATGGGCCGGTTATCTTGCAGCCTTTTTATTAGGAGCAGCCTATCTTTCTATTGGTTTGTTTGTCTCGGCCAAAAGCGACAATCAAATTGTCAGTCTAATATGTGCCGTAGCACTATCTGGGCTGTTCTATTTAATTGGCACAACAACGATAACTGATTTCTTCGGAAACCAGGCCGGCGAGTGGTTCCGGTTGTTTGGAACAGGCGCACGATTTGATTCGATAACCCGCGGCGTCATTGATATCAGAGACCTCTATTACTACATCAGTATTATCATTGTCTTTCTCTCGCTAAATATATTTACCCTGGAAAAAGAACGTTGGGCAGAAAACACGTCGACACCTCGACATAAGGCCTGGCGCATGGTGACAACGTTGGCTCTTATCAACGTCATAGGGGTGAATTTGTGGCTTGGACAAGTGACGTCACTTCGTTTGGATACCACAGAGGGCAAGCAATACTCTATCTCTGAGGCCACCCGTGATTACTTAAGCCAGCTTCAAGAGCCGATGCTGATTCGTGGCTATTTCAGCAGTAAAACCCACCCGATGCTCTCACCACTGGTTCCTCAAATTAAAGACCTGATTCGAGAGTACGAAATTGCCAGTCGAGGGAAGATGCGGGTTGAGTTTATCGATCCAGTCAGCAAGCTGGAACTCGAGGAAGAAGCCAACCAAAAGTATGGCGTCAGACCCATTCCTCTCCAAGTCGCAGACCGCTATCAATCAGCGATTGTAAACTCGTATTTTCATATTCTTGTGAGCTATGGCGACGAATTTGAGGTTCTGGATTTTCAAGACCTGATTGAAACCAAAGCCCAGGGTGACAAGAACTTCCAAATTCTGCTTCGCAACCCCGAATACGACCTAACCCGGAGTATTAAAAAGGTATTAAATAGTTACCGCAGTGGCGGAAACCTATTTGATACGATCAAGGGCGATCTTACCTTTAATGCTTATATATCAGCTGACGCGATGCTGCCAGAGGATCTGGTTTCGCTTAAAGATGACATCATTGAGGTTGCCAATGCATTAGCCGAAAATTCCAATGGCCAATTGAAGGTCAATGTTATTGATCCCTATGCCGGCAACAGTGAAGTCGCCAAAAAGCTGACGAAAGAATACGGCCTTCAACCGCTATCTACTGCTGGCAGGTTTGGTGGTGACTTCTTCTATTATCACCTCATTCTGGAAAAGGGTGATATGGCCATTCAGGTTCCTCTTGAAGACAAAACAAAGCTGAGTTTTGAACGAAATCTAAAGGCCGCGGTAAAACGCTTTGGAAAAGGCTTTATTAAAACCATTGGCCTGGTCAGACCTAAAGAGGACCCCAAGCTCGCGCAGATTGGTATTGCGGTGCCCCAGTTTAACCAGCTAGCTGAATTTCTTGGCACCGACCTAAATATTAGGGATGAAGATATTACTGACGGTAGTGTATCTGGCGAAATAGATATCCTATTAGTTACAGCACCTAGCGCCATGGGATCTAAAGAGATCTTTGCTATCGATCAGTTCCTGATGAAAGGTGGCTCTGTCGTTGCCATGTCTTCTCCCTATACCATGACACTGGGGCAAGGCGGGCTTGGGTTAGCCAAGCTTGAAGGCGAGTTCAAAGACTGGCTTAAATTCCACGGACTTAACATGGAAGACAAACTTGTTCTCGATATGCAGAACAAGGCTTTCCCACTACCCGTCATGCGTACATCAGGAGGCCATCAGGTCCAGGAAGTACGAATGGTCGAGTACCCCTACTTCGCCGACATACGCAGCAATGGCTTTAATCAGGAAAACCCAATTACCTCGAACTTGTCCCAAGTGACAATGGCCTGGAGCTCACCGATCACTGTAGATCAAGAAATCAACAGTCATAGAAAGGTGACGGAATTACTCCATAGCTCTGAACGATCATGGCTATCGGAGGATACCGAAATCATGCCTGAGATTAATGAACAGGGTATGACCTCATTTAAACGCGAGGGTGAGTTTAGTCCACAGCTATTAGGTGTCGTCAGTAAAGGTGTATTCAACTCCTACTATGCAGGCAAGACATCACCCCTGTTAACGTCGGATGTGTCTAGCTCTAGCCTGTTAAGCCCAGAAGAGGAAAGTAAAACCGCTGAACAACCCGAGCCAGGCACGGTATCTACGGTGATAGAAAAATCTCCCAGTTCTGCTCAAATCATTCTGTTCAGCTCGAATGATTTCCTCAGAGATCAAACCTTAACTATCGCTAACTCCGCTGTTGGCAGTGAGTATCTCGGAAGCCTGGAGCTCATCGCAAACACGATAGACTGGGCGCTAGAGGATTCAGGACTACTGAGCATCCGCTCGCGCGGGCACTTCAATCGCACCCTCCCCCCCATGGAACACGATACACAGTTGTTCTGGGAATACATGAATTACGGGCTGGTTGTTGCAGGCCTAATCATCATTGCCCTGGTGCGAAGAAAGCGTCAGAAATCTCGCCAACAGCGTTATTTAACCCAGCTGGCCAATTAAGGGAGAGTTCATCATGAAAAAGCTGAAATTCTGGCTAACAGGCCTGTTGCTCGTTCAACTCTTGCTTGCTGTGGCACTGCTATTAAACAACCAGTGGGAGGCTCAAAAAAACAAACCCAAGCCCCTGCTCGCCATTGATTGGCAGAGTGTTGATCAGTTGATGGTCGAAACTAAAGACTTTGGTGTCACACTGCTCAAATCGGATGCCTCGTGGATACTGTCCGATACAAAGCTCCCTATCAATAATGATGATATTAATGAGCTTCTTCGGAGCCTAAAAAACCTACAGACCGGTTGGCCCGTTGCGACGATGAGCAGCAGTCACAAGCGATTTGAAGTGGCAGATGATAAGTTTTTAAGACATGTTGAAGTGTATAGCCAAGGCGACCTACTCGGTGAATTATTCTTTGGTAACTCACCAGGCCTGCGGCAATCTCACGTCCGTCGAGCGGGTGATGATGCGATCTACAATGTTAGGTTAGACACATTGGATATTAATGCCAATGCCGACTTATGGATCGACAAAGGGCTCATTTCCGCCAGTGATATCAGTGCAATTAGAGGGCCTGATTACAATGTCAAAAGAACCGGGGCCACTTGGTTCTTTAACCGTTCCGGCCCATCTATCTTCCTCGGCAACAGCAATCAGGGGAAACTCGATCAAAACAAAGTAGACGAATTATCAGCAGCACTTTCTAACTTAGAAATTTATAAGATAGCCCGCTATAAACCCGTGTTGACTTCAGATGACACGGTGAAAACGACGCTAGAGGTCACAGACGACAAAGGCAGCTGGACCTATCTTTTTGTGAAGGTGGGAGATGCTTACTTTGTACAGAGAAATGATCGAGAAGAAATGTTCACACTGAAAAAAGCGGTGTACGAAAAAATAGCAGATCTTAGACAGACCGACCTCATTATGGCTAAACCCGAGTAAATACTTGAGATTGAAAGCGTCGTTAATCTAGCCTCTAGACAGCCCGGTAAAGCCACTACCGGGCTTTTTTGTGTTTAAGTTTAACGGCTAGGAAAAAATAGCGTTTGAAAGTTTTGGGTGGTCACCTCGGCCACTTCCTCATAGGAAATACCTTTGATCTCAGCCACCGCTTTTGCCACTTCGACCACAAACTGAGGCTCATTTTGCTTGCCTCTATGGGGCACTGGAGCAAGCCAAGGCGCGTCTGTTTCTACCAACATACGTTCAAGAGGAACCTTCTTCACCACCTCTCGCAGTGCTGAGGCATTACGGAAGGTAATAATGCCTGAAAAAGAGAGGTAGAAATTAAGCTCCATCGCATCACGGGCCATCTCCCATGTCTCTGTAAAACAGTGCAGAACGCCTGAAGACTCTTTATTTGCGTGCGTACGCAAAATAGACAGCGTCTCTTCACGGGCTTCGCGGGTATGAACAATCACGGGCTTCGCCAATTCACTCGCAGCCTTTAGGTGACGAATAAAACTTTCTTTCTGCCAGGCGATGGATTCACTGTCGTAGTAATTATCAAGCCCCGTTTCGCCAATGGCGACGACACTCTGGTGACGACCAAGTTCTAGAAGCTCGGAAATTTCAGGTATCGTGGGCCGTAATTTCTGAAGGGGATGAACACCGACTGAAACATTTACATCGGGATAATCGGTTGCCAATTCTATCAGCTTTCTGGATGAATCAAGGTCGACGCCCACACTCAAAAAATGGCTCACGCCCCTCTTGCGAGCAGCTTGTAACAAATCGTTTAGGGAGTTGTGATAATCACTTAGATCGAGGTGATCGAGGTGACAATGGGAATCCACCAACACGTTTGGTTATTCCTTATTTCAATGGGGTTTACAAAGAAGCAGGGGTAGATCACATAGTACTGGTGGGTTTTTCGGATTCCAACATCCCTGCGAGATAGGTCTCGAACTTGCCTTGCATTTCTGCATGCTTCTCATTGAGTTGAATGCCGACACCTTCACGACGGTTACTACCCGCCCCTTTAGGGGTGATCCAGACAACCTTGCCGGTAAGAGGAATTCTTTCTGGCTCATCCATCAAATCAAGCAGGATGAAAACTTCATCGCCCAGCATGTATTTTTTACGGGTTGGGATAAACAGACCGCCATTGTGAACAAATGGCATATAAATGGCGTAGAGTGACTGCTGATCCTTAACATTAAGGTTCAGAATCCCGTTTCGTATTCCGCCGCCAAATGCGTCCATATCCATATTTAATCCAACAAATTAACGCATAGTGTACTATAGCGAGGCCTGTAGCATCCAGCCTCTTAAGCTCAAAGCCTATAACAAGTCCAGCCAACCAACAACTACTTCACAATATAAAGAAGTTGCCAGTTAAGCAGTAACTCTTCCCATAACAGTTGAATGTTTGGGTTGGATGAACTCTGCATTAACTTTTTTGCCTGAATTAATCGATCTAAGTAGCGAAACATCAAGCGGGGGGAAACGGCCGTTCTTCCATAACGGAGATCCGATGCCACTCGACTATAGAGCCAGTCGATCGTCATTAAAGGGTCATTGGCAAGGCATTTCTCAGCGATAGCTAGCGGTGTGCTTCGATGGGCAACCAAGTCATCCAACAGTCCATCTAAACTACGACGTTGCTCCAACCAGTCTGTTTCAAGTAATTGTAATGCCAGTAATGGTCGCCCTTCGGAAAACTCGAGCAACTGACCAACGTCTTCCTGCGGCCCCACCACCTGAGACAACCAGTTACGCACCTCAAGATCCGCTGGAATAGGGAATTTAACCATGCGGCAGCGACTTCGGATTGTCGCCGACAACCGTGCCGGCTCGTGGGAAACCAACAACAGCAATGTTTTTGCATTTGGCTCTTCAAGGTTTTTCAACAGTGCGTTCGCTGAATTGAGGTTCATGGCTTCTGCGGGGTAAATCAAAGCGATCTTCCAACCGCCCTGCTGAGCCGTTTTGTTGGCAAATTCCCCTAGTGCACGAATAAGATCAATTCGAATGGCTTTGCCTTCTTCCTCCGGCTTGACCATCAGAAGATCTGGGTGGCTATTCGCAGTCACCAAATGGCACTGCTTACAACTTCCACAGGCATAACCACCGATTGGAGACTCACAAAGCATTCTCTGGGCCAATGTCAGAGAAAACTGGTATTTACCAATGTATTTCGGCCCACTCAAAAGCATCGCATGTGGCAGCCGATCCTTATCTATCTGGGAGGACAGTTGTCGCCATTGGTTTAACTGCCATGGATAATGCATGGCTGGTGCTGGGGTCGATAATTCACTCACCCGCTTGCCCCCAGGAACTACTTGATAAATATTGATCGAGCAACATGGCTAGATCAGCCTGAACACCCTCTAAAGATTGTGAGGCATCCACCACTCTGTACTGATCAGGTGCCGCTTTTGCCCTTGTAAGATAACAATCCCTCACCCTATCAAAGAAGGCTAGTTTCTCCCGCTCAAATCGATCAGGAGTGCTGCGACTCTTGGCACGAGCAAGACCTTGATCAACGGGAATATCGAGGACAAAGGTCAGATCCGGCCGTAAAGTATCTTGAACAAGCATTTCGAGCTGGGCTATTTTTTCCATCGAAACACCTCGGCCCCCACCTTGATATGCATAGGTAGCATCGGTAAACCGATCACAAACTACCCATTCCCCCCGTCCCAAGGCTGGTTTTATCACCTGGGCAAGGTGCTGGGCTCGAGCGGCAAACATCATTAAGAGTTCCGTATTTTCATCAACAGCTTCTTCACGAGGACTAAGTAACAATTCTCGAATACTTTCAGCCAGAGGGGTCCCACCAGGCTCTCTTGTGTTGATATGGGGAATGCCCTGCTGCTTCAACCACTGTCGAATGAAGTCTATATTGGTGGTTTTCCCAACCCCTTCAACACCTTCAATAGTGATAAATTTTCCGATCTGACTAGAATTCATAGTTAATTGTCTATTTATCAGGGCTGGAGCGGTAATTAGAACGCCGCTGAAGCTGGTACCGCTGCACCGCTTTCAGGTGTTCATCCAGCGTAGCAGAGAAGTAATGACTACCATCACCCTTAGCCACAAAATACAGGGCATCGCCATCTGCAGGGTTAAGCGCTGCATGAATTGCATCACGCCCGGGCATCGCAATGGGTGTGGGCGGCAGACCTTTAATCAAATAGGTATTATACGGCGTACTCTGCTTTAAGTGCCGACGAGTAATATTGCCCCGATATTGATCGCCCAATCCATAGATTACCGTAGGATCTGTTTGTAATCTCATCCCTCTTTTCAAGCGGCGGACAAACACACCCGCGATTTGATCCCGCTCGGACTCCACTCCGGTTTCTTTCTCAACAATCGAGGCCAATATCAAGGCTTCATAGGAAGAATGGAAAGGCAGATCAGCTTGACGGTGTTGCCACTCTTCCTCAAGCACTTTCTGCATACGAAGGTGGGCACGCAATAATATATCCCTGTCGCTATCGCCAGTGCTATAGC
>DFBC01000012.1:0-8078 GCA_002367235.1 Cellvibrionales bacterium UBA3090 | reverse complement strand
TCAAGCCGCTGTAATAGTTTGGTTTCTGCTTTTAGAAGGGACAACCACTCCCTGATATTCAGTCCTTCGGGAAATGTCACCTGATAAAATATCACTTGCCCAGCTATCAAGCGCTCAAGGAACATTCTCGGGGTATCCCCCGGATTAAGCTGGTACTCCCCTACCCTAATATTCGTTTGATGCGTCAGACGTGAATATGCGATAAACATTTCGGGGCACTTAAGCAAACCTTGTTGAGCCAGCTGTTGAGCCAGCTTTGACAAGCTACTGCCTTTTGGCACTAGGATGACCTGAGGAGCGCTATTCCCAGGCAATGGAGTATCCATATACTCGTTGATTAACCAATAACCTGAAGCAATGCCCAGAACTAACACCAGGACACCCGATAACAGCCACTTTGCTATCAGGCGTAACACGGCAATGCCTGTCGTAACTGGTTCTGAATATGAGTGGTTTCTTCCCCGAGAGCCCAGGTCGCATAATTCTCAATAGCGACTACAGGCCAAATGCCAACGACCGAATTACAAACAAACAACTGCTCCATTAGCAACAACTCATCAAATGACATATTTACTTCAGAAACAGCTATGGATAGGCTAGGAAACAGCTCATCTAACAAGTACTGGCGCATAACCCCAGCCACACCACATTGATCCAAAGAAGGGGTCAGCCAGTGCCCATCCTGACAACAGAAAAGATTGCTACTCACCCCCTCAATCACATTACCTTGCTGATCAAGCATTAAGCCTTCAGTGTACTCATTTTCCCACTCGGCCCGGGCAAGAACCTGTTCCAACCGATTAAGGTGCTTAATTCCAGCCAATTTAGGCGTACTTGATAGCGCGTAGTCGCATAGCTTAAGAGATATACCCCGCTCACTGTTGGCAGACGGGTTATTGGGCAATGGAAACCACTGAAATAAGTAATTTGACATGAGATCACTGTCGCTACGATATCCTCTGCCACCACTTCCCGCCGTGACGATGATTTTAATAACCCCGTCCTTAGGGCAAGTATCCAGCAGTTGATCACGAAACTGCTCTAACAACGTCTCGTTAATGACCAGTCCCAAACGGGCAGCACCATTTTTTAATCGAACACAGTGGTAATTCCAGAGAGGAAGATCGCCAGCGGACAGGCGAATCGTCTCAAATAGCCCATGCCCATAGGCAAGACCACGATCTATAACCGAAACCTTCCCCTGAAACTCGCCATTCAAATAGTACATGTGTTCCCTATCTATCATGACGCAGGATTAAACCAAATATGGGGGTAAAAGTGCAGGCATAAAAAGCTCAGACATAAAAAAAGCCGCTCAATATGAGCGGCTTTTTCAATTCAACAACCTAGCAGCAATTAGCCGAGGTTAGCATTGATGTAATCAATGGCATTCTGAACAGTGGCGATTTTCTCAGCTTCTTCATCAGGAATTTCAGTATCGAATTCCTCTTCCAAAGCCATAATCAGCTCAACGGTGTCCAGTGAATCTGCACCCAGATCTTCAACGAAAGAAGATGATGCTTTAACGTCATCTTCTTTAACACCTAGTTGTTCAGCAACCATTTTAGCTACGCGTTCTTCGATGCTGCTCATGATATGTATTCTCTCCTGTTTCTTAGAAAGTATCCTGCTGCCCGGCTACGACTACCCACCCCACAACAAAAATTCTTATTATTGACATAACGTCAGGCGCGCATTTTACCTTGAAATAACACCCTGTGTAACCGGTTTCATTAAATTACTAATTTCACCTTTAAATTCAGCGTGTTAGGCCATATACATTCCACCATTAACGTGAATATTCTCACCGGTAATGTAGGCTCCCGTGTCTCCTGCCAGAAAATCAACCACTGATGCAATCTCTTCTGGTTGCCCCAAACGGCCCAACGGAACCTGGGACAGGATCTGCTCCCTGTTGGCGTCAGGAAGCTCCTTCGTCATATCTGTGTCGATAAAGCCTGGCGACACTGCATTGACGGTGATATTTCTAGGACCCAACTCTTTTGCCAAAGATCGGGTAAATCCACCCACGCCAGCTTTGGTCGCACAATAGTTTGTCTGGCCAGCATTACCCATAGCTCCAACTACTGAGCTGATATTAATAATTCTTCCCCAGCGAGCTTTAGTCATCCCCCTCAGGCAGGCCTTAGACAAACGATAGATAGAATTGAGATTGGTTTCGATTACATCAAACCATTCATCATCCTTCATTCGCATCAGAATATTGTCCTTGGTGATACCTGCATTGTTTACAAGAATCAATGGAGCACCATATTCTTCACGAACAACCTCCATCAAAGCATCAATTGACCCCTGACTGGCCACATCGAGAACCATGCCTTGCCCTTTTATACCCAGCTCAGCAAAACGAGCACTGATAGCTTCCGCACCGGCATCCGATGTGGCGGTACCGATAACAGTTGCACCCTTGGCACCAAGACCGGCTGCAATAGCAGCTCCAATTCCTCTACTGGCACCTGTTACCAACGCCACCTTATCCTGCATGCTCATAATTAACTCCTAATTATTCGTCTAACACACTTTGTTGTTAAGAGGGTTCAAACCTCTAAAAGGGCTTTTTCCAGAGATACTGGATCTTCCGTGGCAATGGCCGTAAGAGAGCGTTCAATGCGCTTGCACAGACCACTCAAGACTTTGCCTGCACCACATTCCACCATCGTATCAATGCCATTCGCGACCAATGTATTAACACAGTCTACCCAAAGAACGGGGCTACATATTTGTTCAATCATCAATTGCTTGATTTTTTCCGGATCGTTTTCAGTTTGAGCATTAACATTATGAACCACCAACACTTGTGGAGCAGAAAACTCCGTAGCCATTATCTCTTCAGCCAGCCTTTCTGCAGCGGGCTGCATCAAATTTGTATGGAAAGGTGCGCTCACCGGTAATGGCAAGGCACGCTTTGCCCCAGCTTCTTTACATCCACTTATCGCTCTTTCGACGGCGGCGGCATTACCTGCAATGACAACTTGTCCGGGAGAATTGAAATTAACTGCAGCCACTTCCTCGCCCTGACAGGCCTCGGCACAAATAGACTTAATCAGATCATCATCAAGACCAATGATTGCAGCCATAGCACCTTCGCCGGCAGGCACCGCTTGCTGCATATAAGCACCACGATTACGAACCAATCGCACCGCATCCTTGAATGCGACGACACCAGAGCAGACCAGAGCTGACCACTCCCCTAAACTGTGTCCAGCCATCAGTGCTGGCTGGGGGCCGCCTTTAGCCTGCCAAATTCGCCATACCGCCACACTGGCTGTCAGTAATAATGGCTGGGTGCGCTCGGTAAGCGTGATATCTTCCTGGGTGCCGTTTTGCACCATATCCCACAAGTCATAACCCAAGACCTCTGAAGCCTCAGCGAACGTATCGATAACGGTCTCATTCTGCTCGGCTAGTTCCGCCAACATGCCAATTTTTTGTGAACCTTGTCCAGGAAAGACAAAAGCAAGATTATTCTTCATCAGATACCTCTGGTTGATTATTCTTTTGGGGCAATCGCTCTTGAATGAGAGAAGGTAAATCTCTTTGTGCTTCACTAACAGCGACTGCTACAGCACGACTAAAGCCAGATAAAGAAGCCCCGCCGTGACTCTTAACAACGACGCCACACAACCCTAGCAGACTGGCCCCATTATAGTGGTCAGGATCTACACGGTTTTGCAGTTTCCTTAAAGCGGGCCGAGCTAACCAAGCACCCAACTTGGCAAGTAGTGTCTGCGATAGAGCCTGCGTTAACAAACCCTGTATCATTTTAGCGACACCTTCACTTGTTTTAAGCGCCACATTGCCACTAAATCCATCGCAAACAACAATGTCAGCAACACCTTCAAATAAAGCATCACCCTCGACAAAACCCGTATAGGTTATTTCGTAATCAGCTTTAAATAACTCTGCAGCATCAAGAATTTCCTGACGCCCCTTGATTTCTTCCACACCGATATTGAGCAACCCCACTGTAGGCGAACGATTACCATCAATAGCAGAAGCTGCCAGCGATGCCATCAAACCAAACTGGTAGAGCTGTTCTGCAGAGCACTCTAGATTAGCGCCCAAATCCAACAAATAGGTATAACCCGATGCCGTTGGGACTTTTGTGCAAATAGCGGGACGACTGATGCCTGGCAAGGTGCGCAATTGAAACAGAGACATAGCCATTAATGCGCCTGTATTGCCAGCGCTGACGCAAGCTTTAGCCTTTCCTTCTGCAACCAAACGCAATGCATGCCACATAGACGAATCACGTTTATTACGCAGCGCCGAGGTGGGCTTTTCATCCATGGAGACCGATTGAGGGCAATGCTGCACCACAACACGATCAGTATCGACTAGTCCGGCAGCGTCTATTTCGTGCTGTATTTGCAAGGCATCGCCTAGCAATACAACATGCAGGAGGGGGTACTTACGAAGAATATCGAGGGTCGAGGGAACCGTGATGCGAGGACCGAAGTCCCCGCCCATGGTGTCAATGGCGAGACACAGAGAGTCAGCCAAAGATAAATACTGTCAGTCGGAGAAAACTTTAGTCTTCAGCGATATCAACCACTTTCTTACCGCGGTAGAAACCGTCAGCAGAAACGTGGTGACGATGGTGTTTTTCACCGCTAACTGGATCGGTAGACAAGGTTGGTCCACTGAGCGCATCGTGTGAACGACGCATGCCACGCTTGGAACGAGTCTTGCGGCTCTTTTGTACGGCCATGTGTTACTCCTGATAAAACTGTTTATTAATTATCCGAGCCACTGTTCTTCAGTTGCTCCAGAATACCAAAGGGGTTTTCTTCCTTTATTTCCCCTAAATCTTCGCCAGTTGCATGGCTGGCAGTAGCACTACACTGATCTTCTGAGTGATAGGTTACAAATGGCATAGCCAATAGTAACTCTTCCTCAACCAAAGCAGCGATATCACCCGCCTCGTCCTCAACAATCCAAGGATCCAACTCCCGGGGCAGCGCCTTTGCCTGATCCTCAGACCAAACAATACCGAGAGCCATATCAACTGCCAATGGCAATTCCATGGGTTCCAGGCAACGCTGGCAGGCAAGAATAACTGTCGTTGATGCAGTTCCACGCACCACTTTACGGCCTTGTTCGGCTGTATCAAAAACCAAGTTAACCACAATGGGCTGACTAATTTCATCAACGGCTTCGGCCAGCCTGATACAGAAATCAGGGTTAATCTCGCCAGTCAGTGTAACGCCCTGATTCACTAAGCGCCGTGGATCAACCACTTGCGGCAAAATGATTCTCTTAGGGGGTATCGACATAGGCGCGCAATAATAGTGATATGACCTTGATCTGTCAAAGAAAACTTCCCGAAAATAAGGGCTTTCAGAACATTTTAAAGGCCCCGGTTAAAACCCCTATATAATGCCCCCCATATTTACATCACACGGACAAATTAATAGGGCACAAGAGAATATATATGCCAAACCTGATACTTGCCTCCTCCTCACGCTATCGGCGGGCTTTACTTGAAAGACTCCAGATACCTTTTGAATGCATTTCTCCTGATATAGATGAGACACCCAAGCTTGATGAACCACCCGATCAACTGGTAAGACGCCTGTCCATCGCTAAAGCTGAAACACTGGCCGCCCACTACCCAAAAAACTTAATCATTGGTTCTGATCAGGTAGCCACCTATAAAGACTCAATACTCACCAAACCGGGTAATTATGAGGTGGCTTATCAACAGCTGAAGGCTCAATCCGGGCACCGAGTAACCTTTCTTACAGGAATCGCCCTGCTCAACAGTGCAACTGGCCATATTAATGTGGATGTAGTGCCTACCGACGTTGTCTTTCGCCAACTAAGCGATCCAGAAATTGTCGACTATCTGAAGAAAGACGAACCTTACGATTGTGCAGGGAGTTTCAAAAGCGAGGGTCTAGGAATTACATTATTTGATGGTATCTACGGTAACGATCCAACTGCGTTAATTGGCCTCCCGCTCATCAGGTTAAGCCAAATGCTACGCAACAGAAACTAGACTTAACATTAAAAAGTAATGGTAACTCATTATTTTATATTGATTTTACTAAAATGACTTTAGCAGACCCCTGATTTCAGCAAACTTATCCAGACACGCCAGAGGCTGATACTTACGCAACCTATCAGGCGAATGGGCCCCATAACTGACGGCGACTCTTGATACCCCGGCATTGACAGCCATAGACATATCAAACTCAGTATCACCCACCATCAAAGCGTCGCCAGGCAGAAACCGAAACTCATCTAACAGCTCGTGCAACATCTTTGGATTTGGTTTGCCGGCCGTTTCATCGGCACAACGGCTTCCATGAAAAAACCCTGACAAATTTCTAGCCTTAAGAACCCGATCCAAACCCCGCCTACTCTTACCCGTGGCTACAGCAAGCAGGTAGCCCTCGCCTTTTAGTTGCTCAAGCGTAGTTTCGACACCCTCAAAAAAAGGCGACGGCTCGCTATCAAGCTTAACAAAATGACGAGAATAACTGTCGCGCATTGCCAAAATCTGATCCATGTGAATACCAGGGAACAACGCCTCAAGGGCGTCAATCAGTCCCAAACCAACAATTTCCCGAGCTTCATGCTCTAGAGGGGCTGGAAGCCCCACCTCTTCTGCCGCACAGCGAATACACAGCGCTATACGGGAAAGTGAGTCACAAAGCGTACCATCCCAATCAAATATCAATAACTTGGCCACAGACTACCCCAGCTTTTCCAGTACTTGTTTCAACTCCTCCGGCAGAGGAGCCTCAACCTTGATCACCTCACCCTCTGGACTCTTAAATTGCAGCTTTAAAGCATGCAAAAACATTCGCTTCAACCCCAAAGCTTTCATCTGCCGGTTACAGTCATCATCACCATACTTTTCATCCCCAGCCAGCGGACATCCCGCATATTGACTATGCACCCTAATTTGGTGAGTTCGCCCCGTTTCTAAGGTCGCCTCCATTAATGTCGCCTGATCAAAACGCTGCAAAACAGCAAATCGTGTAACTGAGCGCTTGCCTTCCGGGTGAATCCTTACGACCCGCTCTCCCGACTTTACTTCGGTCTTCAGGAGTGGCATATCTATCCGCTTCATACCTCTAGGCCAACGACCTACCGCCAGGGCTTGATAAACCTTAACAACATGCCTTGCGCGCATTTCGTCCTGTAAAAAACGCAAGGATGAGCGCTTTTTAGCAACGATCAAACAGCCCGACGTCTCGCGATCCAGCCGATGAACCAACTCCAAAAATGAATGGCTCGGCCGGGTCGCCCTCAACGCTTCAATCAAACCCAGATTAACCCCGCTACCGCCATGCACAGCCAAACCCGAAGGCTTGTTCACCACTAATAACGACGAATCTTCATATATGACACTTGCCTCGAGAAGTCGCTGTAATTTTGGGCTAGGCCCTACAGGCGCGGCTCTCTCAGCAACCCGCACCGGGGGTATTCTAACTTTGTCACCGCCGCACAACTTGTATTCAGGCTTAACTCGGGAACCATTCACCCGAACCTCTCCCTTACGAAGAATTCTATAAATACGTGATTTAGGAACACCTTTCAGGCTTGCCAACAAAAAATTGTCCACCCGTTGACCAGCTTGATCAGGGGTAATTTCAACAAATTTCACAGCAACAGTATTGGCACGAAGGTCGGACATCGGTATAGCCACAGAAGGAAAGCAGGGCATTCTAACAGCTAGACAAAGCGGAGACACCCATCACAAAAAAACCTACGATAATCATAGAATTAAGTACACCTTTACAAATCTTTGAATTGAAGGGGTTGACAATAGCTGATATAGTTCCTGCCGGTTGTGCTGAACCCCCGGACAATACCGCCGGTCGCTTAGTAAAAGTACTTAGAGCATACGTGTTCAGCAAACGATAAGGCGCAAGCCTGCTATTGAATATATTGAGATAGTTGCCCGATAAAAAGAACGATCCGGCAGCTGTCATTGAAAAACCGCGTAAAGAGCGCAGAAGTTACCAAGACACAGATTGAACACAAGTTCTGTTCCCGTGGTAGTAACAGACAAGCGAATCGCAATTGGCCCCACTAAAAAGCTT
>DFBC01000069.1 GCA_002367235.1 Cellvibrionales bacterium UBA3090 | reverse complement strand
GATGAGCGGATATTCATCACCATCAAGCGATCATGGTTACGGTTAAATGGGGCATACAACTCTCTCATCATCTCTGCCACTTGCGTTGAACTGGTTCCCACCACAATCCGATCCGGCTTCATAAAATCTGAAATGGCAGCCCCTTCCTTAAGAAATTCAGGGTTTGATGCCACCTCAAAGGACACCTCATGACCTCGCTTGTCGAGGACTTTCTGTATTTCAGTACGCACAGCATCGGCTGTACCAACAGGTACTGTTGATTTAATCGCGACGACGGTAAAACCTTGCAGGTACGCACCCAGTGTTCTCGCCACATCCAATACATGGCTGGTATCAGCCGTGCCGTCTTCATCGGTGGGCGTTCCCACCGCAATAAACACCAAATCAGCATGGTCTATGGCTAGGGCTGGGTCGTCGGTAAACGTCAAAACGTTTTCCCGCTGACAATCCATCAAATAATCTTCCAGGCCTGGCTCAAAAATAGGACAGACGCCCTCCCGAAGCATCGCTATTTTTTGCTGATCCTGATCGACACATATCACGTGGTGTCCCACATGTGCCAGACATGCGCTGGTCACCAAACCGACGTAACCTCCACCAAATACTGCTACCTTCATATCAAACACCTTTTGATTCTGAAGTTTTTATGGTGTGACCGAGCCATGACCATCTGATGGCAAAATAATTTCACTTTTATGTCGAATTTCCTGCCCTATAAGTTTTCTCCTACCCAATGCCAGGACATGTAATTTCAGATAAACTTGTACTTAACCGATCTAATCTGCATGGCGAAGCTGCTCCACATGACCGCTTTTATTCTGCAAAACCAACACGAACAATACCTCGACAAATCACTGGAATGGGTCAACGGTTGTGATGCAAACCGACTTTTTCAAAGCCCCCACAAGGATGTCGTACTGAATCAGCTCATGGAACTCAATGCCAAGGATATCCATCTCCGAGCCACCGTGATTTCTTGTGAGCTCAATACTGCCGGAAACGCTGTGTTGCCCGTGCAGACAATCTCTGCCTGATCTTCCAGACAAGGAAATTACTTTGCCGCTATTAAAAAACCGTCTGAATGTACTGGCCAGTAACAGTGAGTCACGAGTGCTGTCGGGGATCACCCGAGGCATTGAGAAAGAAAGCTTGCGGGTCACGCCAAATGGAACATTGGCCCAAACCCCACATCCACTTTCACTCGGTTCAGCCCTCACCCACCCACAGATAACAACGGATTACTCGGAATCACTACTTGAGTTCATCACACCGCCCTCGAGCGATGCCGCTCAAGTATTGCAAACACTCGAGGATATACACCGCTTCACCTATCGCCACATAGGCGATGAATTACTCTGGGCGAACAGTATGCCCTGCCAATTAAGTGGCGACAGCGATATACCGGTTGGCCAATACGGTTCGTCAAATGTGGGGCAGATGAAAAGTATTTATCGGGTCGGGTTAGGACACCGCTACGGCAGACTGATGCAAACAATTGCAGGCATTCACTATAACTTTTCTGTACCTGATGAACTGCTGGATATACTTAGAAAAAAGGAAAACTCCAGCCAATCTCTACAAGACTACAAAACCGAAAACTATTTTTCCTTAATCCGAAATTTCCGGCGTCATTTCTGGCTGCTGCTCTATTTATTTGGTGCATCGCCAAGTGTCTGCCGAAGCTTTGTCAAAGGGCGCGACCACCAACTTGTGCCTTTTGGCTCTGATGAGCATAGCCTTCACCTGCCAAATGCTACGTCCCTGCGCATGGGCGACCTGGGCTACCAAAGCAAGGCACAGGAGCAGTTGATCGTCTGCTATAACGACATTCGCAGCTATGTTGAAACCCTTCGCCATGCATTGGTGGAACCCTACCCGGACTACGAGGCTGCCGGTGTTAAAGACAGCAATGGTGAGTACCAACAGCTGAGTCCGCACCTGCTACAGATCGAAAATGAGTTTTACAGCACAGTCCGGCCAAAGCGTACAACATACTCTGGCGAGACACCGCTACGGGCATTGTGGGAGAGGGGCGTTGAGTACGTCGAAGTCCGCTGTGTTGATCTCAATCCGTTTCAACCGCTGGGCATCGACCGCCTACAGATGGACTTTATGGATATCTTCCTGTTGACCTGCCTGTTATCCAAGAGTCCGCCTACGGACAATCGGGAATACCGAAATATTCTGGAGAACCAACGACTGATGGTGTGTCGGGGGCGCGACCCCGAATTAATACTACATGATCACCAGGGCGATCGTTCTTTTCTGGCCTGGAGCCATGCCCTGTTTGAAGAAATGAAGCCAGTGGCCCAACTGCTAGACCAACACAACCAAACTGACCGTTATGAAAATACGCTGAACAAACTGGCGCCTTTGCTCGATGATCCCTCTCTAACACCTTCTGCACGCATTCTTAAGGAAATGGAAGACACGGGGCAAACCTATTTCAGGGTAGCGATGAACCATGCTATCGAACACAAGAAGTACTTTCTAAATAAGGAATTGCCACCAGAAATTACCCAGCGATACAACATGATGGCCGCAGACTCATTGAGGCAACAGCAGCAGATTGAAGCTTCCGATAGCCAGTCTTTTGATGAGTTTCTTACCAGCTATTACCAACAGTACAATTTTGCATTGTGAATTATCTCGCCCACATCTATCTATCCGGAGACTGTCCAGAAACGATGGTCGGCGGGTTACTGGGTGATTTTGTTAAAGGCCCCCTACAGGGGAATCTTCCCGATGCAATAGAGGCGGGCATAAAACTCCATCGAAAAATTGATGTGTTTACCGATTCTCTCCCCGATGTAAGGCGTGCCATCACCAGAATCGAGCCTCCCTATAGGCGTTTTGGCGGCATATTGATTGATATTTGTTATGACCACTTCCTGGCAGCCAACTGGTCCACATTTCACAGCCAAAGCCTGGAAACCTATTGCCAACACTTTTACCAAATCCTGCCCGAATATAGCGAACACCTGCCACCCGCTGCCAAGCGATTTAGCGAAGTCGCGCCAAAGGTAAAGTGGCTTGAATGTTATGCTCAAATCGACAACATTGAACACATTATTGAGAGAGTAGGTCAGCGCTTCCGCACTTCGATCCAGCTAGATAAAGCATTCCCACAATTACTCAGAGACTATTCTTTGTTAGGGGAAGAATTTTCTCGAGTCTTTCCACAAATGATTGCATTTGCCGGCCACCAAAGATCACAGCAAGCACTTAACTGAAAGCAATACAAAAAACCGGCACCTTACGGTAACTCCTGTTTCTCATCGCAATCATAAAAGCAAATGTTTAATGGTCGACCCTAAGGCGTACCGGCCTCTAGATATGTTATCCACAATACACTTACTACGAGGTTTAACAGTCGCCCCTCTTAGACTGCAGAGAGGCATAACCAATATTTTTATCGCACAATATGGGGGTGATCAGGCTATCGTCTGATCCGGTTAATGCTTATCGCGTTCTTCTACCAGGTACGGCAATAACGGACTGAGCGTGCTCAGTAAGCTCCAACTTAAAACGACGGTTCAAATAGTAAACCAGATGTGACGTGTGCATTTTACCCAGTTGTTCAAATACCACGGCCTCCGGTTGATCACAGTTGCGAAGGTTGTTAATCAGATTATTCGTCGTAGTGCCTTTAAAGGGTTTGAGCGTTGCTCTTTTTACTTTGACATTGTCATCACCAGAGTGAAGACAGAGCTTTAATTTTCCTATCTCACGATTTCTACCCAGATAAATAGCCTTTCCCTTCTCATACTGCTCATCAATAATCCTCATTGATCTCGTCGATTGATTATGTGCACCACTCATTGAGCCATGAAAGCTACCCATACTACCTAGTTCTGCATAAGAGAAGGCTGAAGGGAAGAAAAGGAAGATAGAAACTAGAAAACCCAAGCGTCGTAACATTTTTTTGTCCTGTAACCTAAATAAAGTGCTGTAAGAACAGCGCGGTGAACCGATGCGTACATTGACCGCAACCCTACTTTCTAGTTCAACACGAATCAACCGTTCATTTTACACAGCTTAAAGCTGATACTCACTACCCTTTTGTATCCCCTTAATGACCATGGGCCCTCAAAGATAGGCGCACCAGCCTTGACCCAGCCACCGGCATCGCCTTAATGTACTGACCTTGCTAGAACCTTTCCCACGTTTGCGATGGAGATGAAAAAATGCTGAAAGGCAGACAGACCAATCTATTAATTTTTCTTATCTGTAATGGTCTTATTGCCGTTGCTCTTTATATGCAGCATGTCATGGAGCTCAACCCATGCTATCTCTGTATCACCCAGCGGGCCTTTATTATCATCACGGGAATGTTTGCCTTATTGGCACTACTGCAAAACCATGGTTTGAAGATCTATGGATTTCTTATGACAGCCAGCTCGCTCGGTGGTGGATTTTTCTCTGCCAAGCAGCTTTGGCTTCAAAGTCTTCCCGAAGATCAGGTTCCGGCCTGTGGCCCACCAGCTGAATATCTTTTTGATGCATTCAACTTCAGCGAGGCATTAGGCATGCTGCTGCGAGGTGATGGTAACTGTGCAGAAGTTCAGTGGACATTTCTTAACCTCAGTATTCCAGGGTGGACGCTGCTAGCCTTTCTCTTTCTTGCCCTGCTAAGCTTCTCACTCATTATTCGTAAACACTAATATGCTACGAGGGCTATTAACGCTACTTCTATTTCAAGGCATTGGAGAAGCGGCAGTTTATTTCAGTGGCGCACCGATACCTGGGCCAGTTGTCGGCATGCTGCTGCTGTTTTTAGCTCTTCAACTGAGTAGGATAGAGCTGCCAGTATGGCTTGGTGAGGCCGGTCATTTTCTGATTCGCTGGCTCTCACTGATGTTTATTCCAGCCTGCGTAGGCTTTTTCTTTTTATCCTCCATAGAAACCAACCAGTGGCTTGCAGTAGCCGGGGTGATTCTTCTGGCCACACTGACAACAATGATGGCCACAGCTTTCTTGATGGCGCTATTATTAAAAAAATCGCTTAAATCTGAGGCTGACAACCAATGATAGAAGCCGTCAATATAACACTGCTGCTTATTCTCACCTTTGCCGCATTCAGTGTAGCCTTTTGGCTCTATTCCAGTAGTAAATCGCGACCAATTATTCACTCGCTTTCCCACCCCTTGGTCACAGCACCCCTGATAGTCTCCACGGTTCTGTTCTGCACAGATATCAATTACCAGCAATACCGCGAAGCCAACCAGCCGCTTTTCTTTTTGCTCGGCACCGCGACAGTGGCGTTGGCCATCCCGTTGCATCAACAGTTTCACAACATTCGCAGTCTGGCGAAACCGCTGCTGGTAACACTGCTATTTGGCGCCAGTTTTGCCGTCATCATTGCTCTGATCACCGCTTGGCTGCTAGGCGCCTCGATGGATACCTTAATATCTGTCACCCCAAAATCAGTCACGACGCCAATTGCACTGGGCATTGCGGAAAAAATTGGAGGACAGCCCAGTCTGACTGCCGGTATCGTTGTATTTACAGGGGTAGTAGGCGCAATTTTTGGCCCCGTTCTATTTCATCGAATGGGTATTCGCGATGACCGCATCAAAGGTTTTGTCCTTGGCATTTGCGCACACGGGGTCGGAACAGCACGCGCCTTTGAAATTAGCGGCAAATGCGGGGCCTTTGCCAGTCTAGGTTTAGGCTTAACCGGTGCAGTTACCGCTATAATCCTACCTTGGCTCGTTATTTCTTTTTTAAAATAATGACTTAGAAAAGCCTTGTCACACCCCAACGGTTTGCATATCCTTGATGAAATTTATCGAAAAAGCTGCCGTTTATGCTTCAAAATTGTAAGTCTGCACAAGAACGCTGGGGAGGGGTTAGCACCCTGATTGATCGCTGGTTACAAGAACGGCAAGAAGTGCTCGTTGATTTTTGCGCACTCGGAAAAATCAACGATTTCGACAGCAAAAACACTTTGCACCGTGAAAAGCTAAAGACTTTCTGTGAAATTTTAGTCGACTACACGTCTGCGGGGCACTTTGAAATCTACGATCAGCTTGTTCAGGAATGCAAGGAGTTGAAGGATAGTAACGGACTGAAAGCTGCAGATGCACTTTTTCAAGCCATTGATACTACGACAGAGATTATTCTGGACTTTAATGATAAATACTTGGAAACAGATGACCTAAAAACACTAGCAACTGATTTATCGCAACTGGGGGTATCTCTAGAAGCCCGGTTTTCGGCAGAGGATCAAATGATTGATGTACTACATACTGCCCACAGTGAGCAAATTCTTAGCATTCCCTAAATGAACCTCTAGAAAAGAAAGCCATCTATATTAAGAAGTGTTGTAAAAAAAGGCCCCTATGGGGCCTTTTTAATTACTCTCTATAAAGCGGGGATGAATTTATTCCCCGCCCAGAACTTTGAGCAACTCCACTTCGAACACGAGTGTTGCACTTGGCCCAATAACACCACCCGTTCCCTGCGGACCATAGGCTAGCTCAGAAGGTAGGTACAATTCCCACTTAGCACCCTCTTTCATTTTCTGTAGGGCTTCAGTCCAACCAGGTATAACTTCACTCACATTCAGCTCTACTGAACCACCATGCTTACTAGAGGCATCGAATTCAGTGCCATCAATCAAAGTACCTCTATAATTTACTTCGACACGACTATCAGCAGTGGGGCTACTGCCGGTTCCCGCTGTAAGCACCTTGTATTGCAAGCCACTTTCAGTGGTGTTAACGCCTTCTTTTGTAGCATTTTCAGCCAGGAATTTAGTCCCTTCCTGAATGTTGACTTCCGATGCAGTTCGCTGTGCTGCTTCATGCTGCTCAATTTTGGCTTGTTGCTGAGCGTGGAAGTTCTGAACAACGCTCTCTAACTCATCAGCTCCGATCCGAGGGCGCTTGTCATCTAAAGAGTCTGCCATACCAATGGCAAAGGCCTCGCGATCAATTTCGATATCTGATGCACGAAATTGTCCACCCATATCAACACCAACCACATAACTAAACTTTTTGATCTGGGTATCAAGAGCCAGCTCAGCTTCTTGTTCCTGCTGCGGCTGCTCATCTACCTGCGGTAGTTCGGCCTGCTCATTCTCATTGCAAGCTGTCAGGGTGGCTGCCATTGCAGAAGCAAGCACCAAGTATTTAAATTTCATATAGCTATCCTTTATTGGAGATATGGCTCAATCGGCCATGATAACTCAAAAGTAACGTAAAATTAATCTGCGGTCAGTGAATGTCCAACTGGCCACAGCAGAGGTGATTCGTTATTGGCTGGCTCACAACCTAACATAGCTAGGTACAAGTTAAGATTTAATCTCTGCGACACCATATCAGTACCAGCATTAGTGGCTTGTAGTTCACCCTTTTCAAGCCACCACTCGAAGAGGTTTGCTTGGACAACCTGTTCAGCCATCAGTTCCAGTGCCTGAAGCTTGCCAATGATGGCCTGTAACGACGCTGCTGAGGATTTGATATACCGTCTAACCGCCCTAAGCTGCTGAACAACCCGGCTATCCCAGTCTTCGATCGTTAACTTAGCCTGTTCAAGCGCCCTCGCTTCCAGGCGGACGCCACGCGAACCCAACCAACAACAAAACAACAACAGATTAATATTGGCGCCAAAGCGGTCCTGATAGTAGAGACAGCAGTCAGCCACTTCTGGTCTGGCATAATGAGCCAGCGAATATTGCCAAAAAGGGTTTTCCAGATCATCGGTCATTGACGTTACGCTTGAGCCAATACGGCCTCTACCAACTTTTCGATTCCGCTTGCTGCCTCGCTAATAGTTCCAGCCAACATATAAGCGGGGGTTGTCACCACATGATGAGCCCCATCGATACAGATATTGTTTACCGGACAAGGTTCATGTACTGCACCGGTTGCTTCGATGGCTGAAGCCGTCTCCAGATCATTACCAATGGTAAAATGCACGCCGTCACCAAATAATTTACCCACCATTGCTGGCGCAATACACATAAGTCCCACTGGTTTAGCTGCCTTATGCATAGCCTGAATAAAGCGGGTTAAATCGTCATTCACTGTGAGCTCTGCACCTTTAGTAGCGAAATCACAAAGATTTTTTGCCGCGCCAAACCCACCCGGTAGAATGACGGCATCAAAGTCCTCTGCTCTGGCATCGGCTAACGCCTTGATATTCCCCCGGGCCAACCTAGCAGCCTCCACTAACACATTTCGACGCTCGCCCTCATCGACTTCACCAGTTGCGTGGTTAACGACGTGCATTTGCTCGATGTTAGGTGCAAAACACTGCACCTCAGCACCAGCCCGGTCTAATTGCAACAAGGTGATGACTGATTCATAGATTTCTGATCCATCGTAAACACCACAGCCAGAAAGAATTACAGCTACTCGCTTGCTCATTATTGCCTCCTCGCTTTGCATCAATTTTGTTACTTGGAAATGTTCTATGGTTAAGACAAGGTTCTGATTATATTAAGCTGCCATGGATTTTCCTATGGCTATCGGAGGGACGATACCCGTGACTGGCCACCTAAAATATCTCGTACTCATGAAGCCTTTTTCACCTAACCAGACGGCACTAAGGATGGCTGCCTCAATAGCAAAAGAAACTAACGCAGCTATTACCGCTTATAGCTGCATCTACTTATCCAATAAGGAAATCAACCACTATTCCTCTCGCCAGGAGGCCAAACACTCTGCACTTGAAAAACAAAGAGCATGGATATCTTCACAATTATCGTCAACCATTACACAAGGCACTAAGACTTCTGTTGCAACCGATTGGAATAGTGATTGGCCCCTTGCTGCCTGCCATCACGCAGACCAAATCGGCGCCAATCTAATCATCCAAAGCGGCAGCAACGGCAGTGCAGGACAACGAATGCTTTTAAGGTTTTCTCCCTGCCCGGTTCTTATCGCACGCACCTCAACCCGTAAATCGAAAGGCGTAATTCTAGCCGCTCTGGACATATATAGTGACGACGATGCACATAGGGCGCTCAATTTTGAGGTCGTCGCCGCGGCCCAGAATCTAGCAGAGGAAACGGGCAATAAGCTCCTCTTAGTCTGCGCTATAGATGAAAAAGAATCCATTGCCAGCCACCTAGGGTTTGAATATCTGAGCGATATCGAGGCCGAACGAACCCTAACCGCTGAGCACTATGGCGTAACACCAGAACAGGTTCATATTCAGCTAGGCAACCCTCAGCTGATTATCACCGAGCAGCTAAAGGCCCGTGATGCAGACATGCTCGTCATCGGCACACTGGCAAGAAAGGGAATTACCGGAAAACTGCTGGGAAATACCGCAGAAAAAATCTTGCTTAAAACACACTGTAATTTGCTCGTCGTAAACTAACAAACCACAGACTTATGCATTCGACGCTTTATTAATCAATTTTCTGATAGAGTAAATCCCACACGCCGTGCCCCAATCGCTCTCCACGTTGCTCAAATTTTGTCACAGGCCGATAATCTGGGCGTGGTGAATACAGCCCAGGTCCAGCCATATTCTTAAAGCCTTCAGCCGCTTCCATCACTTCCAGCATAGATTCTGCATAGGGCTCCCAATCGGTGGCCAAATGAAACACCCCGCCCGGTTTAAGCTTTGAGCGAATTCTTTGCACAAATGGCGATTGGATTAAACGACGCTTATTGTGCTTTTTTTTGTGCCAAGGGTCGGGAAAATACACCTGTAAACGATCAATACTGTCGTCTGGAATACAGTCCTCGAGTACATCAATGGCATCCGCCAGATAAACCTTAAGGTTAGCTAGCCCTAGCGTGCCAGCACCATTGATTAACCGGCCCACCCCCGGTGGGTGCACCTCGATACCAATAAAATTCTTCTCTGGCTCGGCCTGCACCATCTCTAACAACGAGCCCCCCATACCAAAGCCAATTTCCAATACTCGTGGGCCGCCCCGGCCAAAGGTTGCATTAAGATCAATTCTTCCATCATGCAAACTCAGACCATAGTCTGACCAGTATTTGTCAAATGCGGCTTTTTGCCCCTCGGTCATCCGCCCAGCGCGCACCACATAGCTTCGAATAGACTTCTTTTTATATTCTGGCCCGATGTCCAATTTATTCTCCTACTGCTTTTTGCTCGGCGACTACTTTTATCAACGCAAACAGCAACACGATCCACCCGATCAGAAACAATACCCCGCCAAAAGGCGTCACCATTCCCAGAGACTTATTGCCTGTTATCACCAACCCATAGAGGCTTCCGGAAAAAACCAATGTGCCCGTTGCAAATAGCCAGCCCGAGACCACCAACAAAAAAGAGGTTTGGCGAACACCCGCCACTACAATAGCGAGCAGCGCCAAGGCGTGAAACATCTGATACTGCACTGCTGTTTGCCAGACCACCAATAACTCTGGCTCAACGATTCCCCGCAAACCATGGGCGCCAAACGCACCCAAAGCAACCGCGACAAACCCTGATATCGCACTAATTACTGCTAACGCCTTCATCGAAAGCTCCTGCCGGTATCTCCACTGGAACTTAGCCAGTAGCAATTCAATAGAACGATACTGTTTAATATGAAAAGCTGTGGGTCAATAAAAAAGCCGCGAGTTTCGCGGCTTTTTTATACTAAATTATTTAATTATCCGACCCTTAGGCTTCCATGATCGCCCGCACTTTCTTCATCGCATTCTGTTCTAATTGGCGAATTCGTTCAGCGGACACACCATATTTATCTGCCAGATCATGAAGAGTAGATTTTTTCTCTTCCAACCAACGGCTATGAATAATGTCACGACTTCGATCGTCTAACTCTTCCAATGCCCTAGCCATACGAACAGAGCTGTCCTGCTCACTATCTGCATGCTCTAGCTGCAATGCCGGATCAGCGCTTTTATCCTCCAAGAAGAAAGCCGGAGCTTGATAAGCACTATCGTCATCGTCGTCAGTCGGCGCATCAAAAGCAGAATCCCGAGCGGATAAACGTTGCTCCATTTCACGAACCTGTTTGATCTCAACACCCAGATCATCCGCGATCGCCTGAGCTTCTTCATTCGTCAACCAAGCTAAACGCTTTTTAGCGCCACGCAGGTTGAAGAATAATTTCCGCTGCGCCTTGGTTGTGGCAACTTTGACAATTCGCCAGTTACGCAGAACATATTCATGAATTTCTGCCTTGACCCAATGTACTGCAAATGAGACCAATCGAACGCCTTTTTCTGGATTAAAGCGTTTAACAGCCTTCATCAGGCCAACATTGCCTTCCTGAATAAGGTCGCCCAAAGGCAAGCCATAACCATTGTAAGAACGAGCAATATGGACAACAAAACGAAGGTGCGAAAGTACCAGTCTGCGTGCAGCATCAAGGTCTTCGCGATAATAGAGATCCTCCGCAAGAGCACGTTCCTGCTCTGCAGATAAAACTGAAACAGTATTTACACCCTGTATATACGCGGCAAGGTTTGCACCCGGCGACATCCATTCTACAGTTTGCAGATTTCTACTCATATCAACCTCATTGAATTAAGGGGCCATAGTGTACCAGTTTGATCTTAGATTTCCATACCCCTCAAAAGTTGCGCCAACCAGTTGTTTTAGATCAAAAAAATACTACCTAGGCTCAATGCTGGCAAGGTGCTTTGCAACGGCTAACCACGCCCCCATCAAACCCAACACGGCACCAAGAAACAACATAGCGATCAAACCAGAAAAACCCAACCCCTGAAGCTTAAAGATACTCTGATAGAGCTCGGCCAGACGTCCGATCGGGCCAGAGATCCACAGCAATCCCACGGCCACAAGCAGCCACGCAATGCCTCCGCCTATGGCACCATACCAAATACCCGTATAGAGGAATGGTCTTCGTACATAGGCATTCGTGCCACCCACGAGCTTAACCACTACAATTTCGTCGCGGCGATTTTCAATGGCCAGGCGAATCGTGTTGCCAATGATAAGCAATACCCCAAAGGCCAATGCAATACCTAACGAGAAGGCCAATCGCTGACCCACTTGCAACATACCCTGTAGACGCTGCATCCACTTCATGTCCAATCGAACATCATCAACCAGAGGCAACGCTTTCAGGCGCCCCACCAATCCCTCGCTGGCCACCAGATCAGCGTGAAAACGATCATCGGGCTGAACAATTAATACTGCCGGCAATGGATTTTCATCCAGCATTTCCAGTACATCGCCAAAGCCAGACAACGCCTGAAACTCATCCAGTGCCTGTTGCCGGGAAATATATCTAACAGAGGCAATATCTGGATCTGAGGTTAACTGTTCTTGTAATTGGGCGATCGCTGACTCAACAGCATCATTCTTCAAAAACACGGTCAATTGAGAGGTGGTCTCCACCCGACTGCCTAGCTGCTGCAGATTCACCACCCCCACATAGAGAGCGGCAGGTAATCCAAGAGCGATGGCCACCACCAATGAAGTCATTAACGTCTGGACGGGTTCCGCTGCCAAACGTCGAAACGTATTGAAGAAAATTTGACGGTGATTTTGAATATAGCTTTTCAGCTTATCAAGATAGTCCGCACGACTATCTGTAGCGCCTCGACGCTGCTCTCTGGGTTTGTTATCCCGAGGCTTCCCGATACGCGAGGGCTGTATGCGCCGATTACGCTGCATAGACCGGCGCCCTATCGTGTATTAGCCTTCCCTGCTCCAGCTCCAATAGGCGCAATCCCATACGGGATATCAACTCCACATCATGTGTAGCGATCAACACAGTGACACCGACCTCACAAAATTGACGAAATAGATCCATAATTTCTGCAGAGAGCTTGGGATCAAGGTTACCCGTTGGCTCATCGGCCAGCAGGATGCGCGGCTTGTGTACCACTGCTCTGGCTATACCCAACCGCTGCTGCTCTCCACCAGAAAGTGCTATTGGATTTAACTTTTCTTTATCCAGCAAGCCCACTTTATCTAAAGCGGCCCTCACCCTTCTTCCCACCTCGCGAGACTGATAGCCGGAAACCAGTAATGGCAAAGCCACATTATCAAAGACACTGCGATCAAACAGTAATTGGTGGTTCTGAAACACAACGCCCACATTGCGACGGTAGTAGGGGATTTGACTATGGTGAAGGCGATTGAGGTTTTTACCGTTGACGAGTAATTGACCATGGGTTGGCCTCTCCATCAACATAATCAACTTAAGCAGAGTACTCTTACCCGCGCCAGAATGCCCCGTCAAAAAGGTCATTTCACCCGCAGTTAACTCCAAGCTGAGGCCACTTAGCGCCTCTTGACCCGTAGAATATCGCTTGCTGACTTGATCAAATCGGATCATATCGATGAACTAATTAATAGGTATCCCGCTAACCTCTATCAAACAGGGCGTGGACATACTCAGTGGCCAAAAAAGGCTGGAGATCATTGATCCCTTCACCCAACCCCACAAAACGAACTGGCTTACCGAACTGTTTACAAAGTGAGAAAATAATGCCGCCTTTTGCTGTGCCATCCAGCTTGGTAAGCGCCACACCGGTGACATCGACGGTATCGTTAAATTCTTTCATCTGATTCAGTGCATTTTGTCCGGTGCCCGCATCCAACACAAGCATCACTTCATGTGGCGCGGTTTCATCCAGCTTGGCCATCACCCGTTTCACTTTTTTCAGCTCTTCCATCAAGTTGCTTTTGGTGTGTAGCCTTCCAGCAGTATCGGCAATAAGAACATCTACATTGCGAGACTTGGCAGATTCGATTGCATCATAAATGACCGAAGCACTGTCGGCACCCGTGTGCTGGGCAACGACTGGAACATTGTTGCGTTCACCCCAGGTTTGTAACTGCTCGACAGCAGCGGCCCGGAACGTGTCCCCAGCCGCCAACATCACTGACTTGCCCTGATTTTGGTAATACTTGGCCAGCTTGCCAATGGTCGTTGTCTTACCAACCCCATTAACACCGACCACCAGTAACACAAAGGGTGCTTTCTGTTGATCGACAACCAACGGCTTTTCACAAGGTTTGAGTTTCTTCACCATGGTATTTTGCAGCGCCACAAATAAGGCACGGCTATCGGCAAGCTCCCGCCGCTGCACCCTATCCGATAACTCTTCAATAATTTCTACGGTGGACTCAATACCCACATCAGCTAATAGCAGTAAGGTTTCCAGCTCTTCCAAAAGCTCGTCATCAATCTCGCGTTCACCGAGAAACAAATTGCCAAAGCTACGACCTGTTTTTGACAGTGCCCGACGGAACTTTGCTCGCAATGTTTCTTTGGGTTGTTTGTTATCATGCTCAACCCCTGTTTCGTTCTCCGGGGTAGATGCAGCTTGAACATCGGCGTCAATCGATGCCTCAGCTGGCTTCTGACGACGAAACCGCTGTAAAAATTTTCGCTTTCCAGACGGCTCATTACCCAACTCAGGGGCATCATTATCGGGGTTGTTTGAATCTGGCACAGACATCCTGGTTTCTCAGTGTGAATCTTGCGGTGTATGCTACCACTTTAAGGAGTTAAAAACGGTTTGAAACACCATCATCGCTCAAAACAGCGCTCTCCACGAGAGGCGCTTGGTCAGCTGCGTATTATCGGTGGCAAATGGCGCGGACACAAACTCCATTTTGCCGAAGTCGAGGGACTGCGACCGACAGGCGACCGAATTAGAGAAACGCTGTTCAACTGGCTAGCACCAGAGCTCTCTGGCGCACAATGCCTGGATTTATTTGCCGGCTCAGGTGCCTTGGGGTTTGAGGCCTTATCCCGCGGTGCAGCAAACTCGACACTGATAGAAAAAAATGCTTTTGCAGCGAGCCTGCTAAAGAAGAGCTGTGCGCAATTAAAGGCTGACCAAGCTGTTATTACTCAGGCTGATGCCCTTCAATGGCTGGAAAGCGCGACGCCCTCAAAGCCATTCGATGTCATCTTTCTGGACCCGCCCTTCGACGCTAATTTATTACAACCCTGCTGTGATCTCTTAAAGCGCCCCGGCCTGCTTTCCAAAGACAGTATCATTTATGTTGAAACTGATCGATCACAGCCACCTCCGACCACATCACCCACCTGGCACCTGTTTAGGGAAAAAACCTCCGGGCAGGTCTGTTATCGCCTATATCGATGCGATTGAGCCCAGGTAACAAAACGTTTACCATTCCACACCCGGCAAAGCCTACCTCAAAAAGTGAAGAACCGACTTGAAAACAATCGTTTACCCTGGCACTTTTGATCCCATCACAAATGGTCACATCGATCTGGTAGAGCGTGCCAGCCGCTTGTTCCATCACGTTATTGTCGCTGTTGCCAGCAGCAAAAGAAAACAACCTCTGTTCAATATTGAAGAGCGCATCAGTCTAGCCAAGGATGCACTGTCCCATCTGGACAATATTACGGTATTAGGTTTTGACTACCTGCTGGTCAATTTTGTTAAAGACCAAAAGGCTGACGCGATACTCAGGGGCCTTCGAGCTGTCTCGGATTTTGAGTATGAATTCCAGCTGGCCAATATGAATCGCGCCTTATCGCCACAGGTAGAAAGTATTTTTCTAACGCCATCAGAAAAACTCTCTTATATTTCTTCATCGCTGGTAAAAGAAATTGGCTTACTGGGCGGGGACATCAACGCCTTTGTCTCGCCGTGTGTCAGAGATGCGCTGGCGACTAAATTCAAAAATAACTGACGCAGACAACCTTCAGTTATTTTTGGCAGGAAGGACAATAGACCGTCGAGCGCTGCCCCAGCCTTATCTCCTTTAACGGTGTATCGCACTGCAAACATGGCAGCCCAGCGCGTCCATAGACGTACAGCTGCTGCTTGAAATAACCCGGCTTGCCTTCGTTTCCCACAAAATCCTTAAGGGTAGTACCACCCTGCTCAATTGCTCGGCTTAATACGGCTTGGACGTTCTCGGACAACGCCCCATAGGCTTTTCGGGAAAGACGCCCAGCGGCCTTCTTCGGCCGGATGCCACTGAGAAAGAGTGATTCGTTGGCGTAAATGTTTCCCACGCCAACAACCACACGGTTATCCATCAAAAACTGTTTTACTGACAGTGATTTTCCACGGGATTGACGGTAAAGATAATCGCCATCAAATTCTGAATCGAATGGCTCCGGCCCAAGGTGACGCAACAACTTATGCTGTTCGGGCTCACCGACTAACCACAAGACAGAACCAAACCGACGCGGGTCCGTGAACCGCAATACCGTGCCATCGCAAAAGCCGATATCAACATGGTCGTGCTTAGCCGGAGCAGTCCCCGATTGAACGATGCGCAGATTTCCCGACATCCCTAAGTGGATCATCAAGTGGCCATGAGCAAACTGAAACAACAGATACTTGGCCCGCTGTCGGCCGTCAATTAACACCTGACCGGACAGCTGTTCAGCTAAATCACCGGGTATCGGCCAGCGCAGCCTAGATTCTCGTACCGTAACCTTAGATACCTGTTTCCCGGCAACATGGGGCATCAAGCCCCTTAGCGTAACCACAACTTCGGGTAATTCCGGCATCACCTGCTCCAGCCCTATCATCTCTACAATGGAATGTCTGGCATACTATGGAGGAGTTAGCCAAAATGCACGCGCTTCACAGCTTACTTTGCAGCAAAAGCTGCAAAAGAGGCGTTACAATGATCAACTCACCCAAATTAAAATGACTGGAATAATCTAACGATGGCTTTGGGAAGACGACGCCTCACAGAAGACCCCCAAATCGATCTGACGCCGATGCTGGACGTTGTCTTTATTATGTTAATTTTTTTTATTGTAACGGCATCGTTTATCAAAGAATCAGGCATCGAGGTTAACCGGCCGCCTATCAGTGACGAGCCGCCACCCGATGACAAAAAAATCCAGAATATCATTTTCCAAATCACCGAAACTAATGATGTTTGGCTGGAAGGGCGCCTTATCGATATTCGCTCAGTGCGTGCCAACGTAGAAAGAGCCCATGCTGAAAACCCTCGGGCCAAGGTCATTATCGAGGCCCATCCTAGATCAAAAACTGAAACGTTTATTTTAGTATCGGACCAGGCCAGAGAGGCGGGCGTTTATGATGTCGCCCTAGCCTCAAAAGGCTGATCAGGATAGTACCTTCGCTGCCAATACTTTTGAGTGTTGCACTCCACGGCTCACTCTCGGACAGAAGCACAAGAGGGAAATAGTTCTAGCAAAAACAGACAGGCACAAAAAACCCCCGAAGCTGTCGGGGGGCTTTTATTACGTAAAGAAACTTACTTAATTTTAGCTTCTTTATAGGGTACGTGCTTACGAACCACTGGGTCGTATTTACTGAACTCCAGCTTTTCAGGCTGAGTACGCTTATTTTTAGTGGTCGTGTAGTAGTGACCAGTGCCTGCACTGGATACCAGTTTGATTTTATCGCGATTCGATTTAGCCATTACTTATCTCCTTAAACCTTCTCGCCACGCTTGCGCATATCAACCAAAACCTGTTGGATGCCCAGCTTATCAACAATACGCATTCCCTTGGCAGAAAGGCGCAGTCTTACAAAACGCTTCTCTGACTCAACCCAAAAACGGTGGGAGTGCAAGTTAGGCTCGAACCGACGGCGAGTCCTATTTTTGGCGTGTGAAACATTGTTACCGGACATCGGCTTTTTGCCGGTGACTTGACATACTTTAGACATTGCTTTGCCTCTAATCATTGCGCCACCAGTACTTGGCGACTACTTTTGAAATCTGTTAGTGGCACACCCCAACAGGGCACCCCCACAAAGAGCCGCGTTTTATACCAGAAACCCCCTTCAAAATCAAACAAATTCACCCAAATAGCCCAGTTTCAGGGATTTTATAGCATTCCCCGCTCTAACATCGAAACAGTATAGCCCCCGCCCACCACAACATGATCAAGCACCCTGACATCGACCAAATCCAAAGCCTTCTTTAACCGGACGGAAATCCATTGATCCGGCTCACTGGGTTCGGCGATGCCCGACGGATGATTATGAGAAAAAATCACTGCCGCTGCATTATGGAAAAGTGAACGCCTAACCACCTCGCGGGGATGGATATTGGCACTGTCAATTGTTCCAAAAAACAGCTTTTCCCACGCGATCAAACGATGCTGGGAGTCAAGGAATAAAACGGCAAAAACCTCCTGCTCGCAATGACGCAACTGTGCTAATAAAAATTCACTGACCAGGGCTGCACTGGTAAATACATCATCGCGACGAAGCTGTTCACCTAAATGACGTCGCGCCAGCTCCATCACCGCCTGTAATTGTACAAACTTGGCCTCGCCAAGACCCTTGGCATGGCAAAATGTTGTCTTATCTGCGGACAACATTGTCGTAAGCGACCCAAAGCGCTGCAGCAACTCCCGGGCAAGATCCACAGCAGAAAGCCCTCGACAACCGGTACGTAAAAAAATCGCCAATAATTCCGCATCAGATAGGGCGCCCGCACCCCTTTCAAGAAGTTTTTCCCGAGGACGTTCGGCCTCAGGCCAATCACGAATCGTCATAAGCACCTCCAGTGTGCAATCCATAACGCAGTACTGACTACGCAAAATTCCTTTGCAATGGTATCTTAGCCCCCTCAGTCTTATTTTTCAGGAATGTTCATGCGCTTATTGGCCAACAAACGGATTCTACTGGGTGTAACCGGTGGTATCGCCGCTTACAAAAGTGCAGAGATTATTCGTCGTCTACAGGATGCTGGCGGTAGCGTTCGCGTCGTCATGACCACGGCCGCAACCGAATTTATTACCCCCCTCACCATGCAGGCGCTCTCTGGTAACCCCGTTCATCTAGAGCTTTTAGATACCGACGCTGAAGCCGCCATGGGACACATCGAGTTGGCGCGCTGGGCCGATATCATTCTAATTGCACCCGCATCTGCAGACTTCATTGCAAAAATAGCCCATGGAGAGGGCGGCGACCTGCTATCTACGCTATGCCTGGCCAGTCGCTCACCCTTGGCTATTGCCCCTGCGATGAATCAGGGTATGTGGCGAAACGCCAGCACCCAACACAATATTGAGCGCCTGCGCGGTCGTGGTATAAACATTTTTGGTCCAGCAGAAGGAAGCCAGGCTTGCGGTGAGGTCGGCCCTGGCCGAATGAGTGAACCGGAAGACATCGTAGAGCTCACTGCCGCTCTATTTGAAACAGGTGCTCTTGCCGGGAAAAAAGTTGTGATCACCGCAGGGCCCACACGAGAAGCTATTGACCCCGTGCGCTATATCAGCAACCACAGCTCTGGAAAAATGGGTTATGCCCTCGCAGAAGCAGCCGCGGAAGCCGGCGCAGAAACCGTTCTTATCAGTGGTCCAGTCAACCTTGCCCCGCCAGATCGAGTTCGCACAATTCCCGTAATCAGTGCTCAAGAAATGTATGATGCCGCACTATCCGAAGCGGATGGTTGTCAATTATTTATCGCGTCTGCGGCAGTGGCAGATTACCGTCCCCTACAAGTATCAGAACAGAAAATTAAAAAATCAACAGATACCCTAACCATTGAGCTGGTAAAAAACCCGGATATTGTGAGCGCTGTGGCAAAGCGCCCTAACCGGCCCTATACAGTAGGGTTTGCAGCTGAAACCGCCAATTTGGAAGACTATGCCCGCGGGAAACTGGAAAGAAAAAATCTTGATTTGGTGATTGCCAATGATGTTTCAGACCGCACAATTGGCTTCAATAGTGACGACAATGCAGTACTTGTCGTAGAGATGCAAAGCTCAGAAGCCATTCCTAAAATTAATAAATCTATTTTGGCCCGGCAGTTAATCGCCAAAATAGCTGAAATGATCCCCGAATAATAAAATACCTATGGCAAAACCTAAGAAAAACAACTCAGTCCCGATAGCACTGCTAAAGCTGCAACAGCACCCCCTTATTTTAGGGCTAATTGGCCTTATGGTCGGTGGGGCTGTCTTGTTTTCGTTCATGCTTCATGACCATATGCAGGGCTCGGCCAAACAAGCACTTGCTAATGCCAGCGCTAGAAATTATGCCCAACAACAAGTAGCTGTAGTGAACACCTATTTAAAAAAGCGCCAACAACAATTACAAAATATTTCTGAAAAGCAGCTGTTTATTGAAGGTCTTTCTTCCGGCGACACCAAAGAAGTTGCTCACCTTGAGAGCCTGCTCACAACCTGGGCAGAAGATTTATCCCAAGGCTACCTTCTAAGTCCTAGTGACACCCGCCTCGATGAGTCACACAATTTTGTTGGCCAGGAAATGTCCACAAAGGTGCTTTCCGGTGAACCCTCCAATCCCATTGCAGCTCACATTGATGGTGCCTGGAAATTGATGCTTGCCTTTCCTCTTAAAGACAGCGATGGAAAAATCTTGGGCAGCCTGATGGCGATGTTATCAACAGGCCCCCTAACCGAACTCTTGCGCGCCAAGGTAAAACCTTCACTCGGTACAACTGAGCTTATCCAAACAGTATCCGGCTTAAAAAACAAACCCTTTATCGCCCTAAGTAGTGCAGACAGAGCAATGGATGCGATCATCCTGGAAACTCGAATACCCCAATGGCAAGTTCGCTTTACCGGTAGCTCGATATTACTCAACCAGGCAACACCACCCTACCGTGAATTCTTACTTATTGTGGCCGGACTTATTATCACCACACTGCTGTTGATCTATGTGGTCGTTCGACTCACCTTAAAGCACCACAAGGGCAACCCTAAAAAGCTCAGGCTTAAAAAGAATAAAGACGTAAATTTAGATGAAACAAAACTCAAAGCCCCTGCGTACGATGACACTCCTGTAGATGAAGAGAGTGCATCCTATTTGCAGGTTATCCCTTCGCACACCGATGCCAGTAACTCTGAAAAACTCACTGAAGAAGTTTCAAGCCCCGAATCACCTGCGCCTCAAGAACCTTTTCCCGACGTAGTATTTCGTGATTATGATATTCGCGGCTTGTCCAATACCCAGTTGACGCCAGAGTTTTCCCGCCAGCTAGGCAAAGTACTGGCAAAGAGGGCGTTGTCACTTGGCGAGCACACCCTTATCGTCGCTTGTGATGGCCGGAACTCGACGCCCAAGCTATCAGCGGCACTGGAGCAAGGCATTCTCAGTACGGGCTGCAATATTATCCATCTTGGCCAAGCACCCACCCCTCTGCTCAACTTTGCCACCCACGTACTCCCAGAAACCGACTGCGGTGTTATGGTCACAGCCAGCCATAACCCCGCCGAATACAATGGTTTCAAAATGTTTTTTAAACACCACGCATTATGTGGTGAGGAAATTCAGGCCCTCAAAACTGAAATGTCTGAAGATATACCCGAACAAACTAGCGGCCACATGGAAATTCGCGACCTCTCTCGCGATTATGTTCAGAGCATTGCCAGTGATATCGTGCCCACTCATGATCTCAAGGTCGTATTAGATGCCGGCAATGGCGTCGCTGGAGAACTTGGCATCGACTTACTCGAGGCCATCGGCTGTACCGTGCTACCACTTTATTGCGATGTGGATGGCGACTTTCCCAATCATCCTCCAGACACCTCAGTTGAAGCCTATCTTGATGATCTCATTCTCTGTGTCAGAGAACGCGGTGCCGATTTAGGTATCGCCCTTGATGGCGATGGCGATAGAGTTGTCGCGGTGTCGGCAAGCGGAAAAATTATCTGGCCCGACGAGCTACTGATGATCTTCGCGCGAGACGTAGTTTCTCGCCACCCGGGAGCAGACGTAGTATTTGATATAAAAAGCACCCGCCGGTTAAACAGCTTAATCAGCAGTTACGGGGGTCGACCCGTGATGTGGAAAACCGGCCATTCACATATGTATAACAAAATTATCGAGTGCAACGCCCCACTCGGGGGCGAGTTTAGCGGACATATCTTCTTCCACGATCGCTGGCATGGCTTTGACGATGGAATCTATGCCGCTGCCCGGCTCGTAGAAATACTCACTATTCGCGAGCAGGGACTCGACGAAATCGTCGCAAGCTTTGAAAGTAGGCGGGCAACACCAGAAATAAAGGTAGATGTTTCCGAAGAAGAAAAGTTTTCGGTGATGGAGCGATTGATCTCGGGTCACACTTTTCAGGATGGCAAGGTAACAACGATTGATGGACTGCGTGTTGATTTCCCCAAAGCCTGGGGGCTAATCAGAGCATCCAATACCAGCCCGGCTTTAACACTGCGATTTGAAGCTGAATCAGAAGACGCGCTGGAAAAGATTCAGTCGCTTTTCAGGCAACAGCTACTTAGCATAGATGCGAATTTAACGTTTTAACTCAGAAACAAACTGACAGGAATCCACAATGTCTTTAACCCGCGAAGCGGCATCCAATATCGCCAACGTGCTATCTGAAGCGCTACCTTATATCCAGCGGTTTACCGGCAAAACCATTGTCGTTAAATTTGGCGGCAACGCCATGGTAGATGACAAGCTCAAAATCAGCTTTGCCCGCGATATCGTCATGATGAAGCTGGTGGGAATGAACCCCGTTGTTGTTCACGGCGGCGGCCCGCAAATTGGCAATCTACTTTCACAACTTAATATTGACTCTCACTTTGTGGACGGCATGAGGGTGACCGACAGTAAAACCATGGATATTGTAGAGATGGTTCTGGGTGGCTCCGTCAATAAGGAAATCGTCAACCTGATCAATCATGCCGGCGGCAATGCGGTCGGCATTACAGGAAAAGACGGGCAGCTGATTAAAGCCAAAAGACTCCGGGTGACTCGGCATACGCCCGAGATGGAAGCTCCCGAAATTATCGATATTGGTCATGTTGGAGAAGTCGACGCCATCAACACCGAGGTCATCGACATGCTGACCAATAGCCATTTTATTCCCGTTATTGCACCCATTGGCGTTGACAGTGCGGGGAACTCCTACAATATAAACGCAGACTTGGTTGCCGGAAAAATTGCCGAAGTACTCAAAGCTGAAAAACTTATGCTGCTAACCAATGTGGCTGGGCTTCAGGATAAAAATGGTACGATACTCACCGGACTATCCACACAGCAGGTAGACGGCCTCATCAAAGATGGCACGATTCACGGTGGCATGCTGCCCAAAATCAGATGCGCACTGGATGCCGTCAAGGGTGGCGCTCAAAGTGCCCATATTATTGATGGACGAGTAAACCATGCCACGCTACTGGAGATTTTCACCGATCAGGGTGTTGGTACATTGATAACCAATTCAACAACTGGCGAGTAGCTCATCATGGCGGCGGGAAAAATCTCCAGAAAACAACAGATTCTACAAGCGCTTGCCCGCATGCTCGAAGCTACACCTGGTGGGCGAATCACCACAGCGGCCCTCGCTGCAGAAATAGGGGTATCCGAGGCCGCGCTGTATCGGCATTTTCCCAGCAAAACTAAAATGTACGAGGGGTTAATCGACTTTATTGAAGAAACCCTATTCAGCCGGGTTAAGGTGATTCTGACTGAAGAGCCCGATGCAATAAGCCGCTGCTATCGGATTCTCACCCTGCTGCTAACCTTTGCAGAGCGCAACCCTGGCATCACTCGTCTGTTGACCGGCGATGCCCTCACAGGAGAAACCGATCGACTTCACAGTCGTATCCAACAATTATTTGATCGCCTGGAAACTCAGTTAAAACAAATTCTTCGAGAGGCAGAAATAACCGAAAATCTAAGACCTACTACCACCATAACCACTGCCGCCAATATGATTTTATCCTTGGCCGAAGGCCGCATAAGTCAATTTGTTCGCAGCGGCTTTAGCCGTCGTCCGACAGAGCAGTGGCAGGAACAGTGGTCGGTGATGATGGCTGGGTTTTTTCGAGAGGTTCAAGTCCCTTTAACGTCATAAACCGCTCTATATATCGACTGTAACGCTGTTTTGTTTCTGCATACTCCCGCTCACGAAGACTCAGCATCTGCTCGGCGTCCTTCTGCAGGATCACCAAGTCATCCATATTTTTAAGTACCAGTTCTGGAACAGCCTGACCACTTCGCTGATAATTTGCCGCTTTAGCTCTGGCCGCCACCAACATTTCCTGATTTTTCGATATGTTGGACTGAATTATTTCAACTTCTCTGGTCAACTGTGACAATCGCCGGTCTTTGGCAGCTTCAAGCTCACTAATTTCACTATAGCTACGCAACAGCATCTGATCATCGCGTAACTGCTTAGAAGCATCCTCAGAGGTCACGACTCCCCCGTCACCTTCAGGCTCCTCCGGCTCGACCCGATGCGGTGGCACCACTTGCTCTACACGACCAGTAGTACTCAGCACCTCATACCCACCCGCCACATACTCAGGAGGAATCTCGTGATCGATGACCAAATTTCCCTCTATGTTACGGTAGCGGTAAAGACTTCCAGCCTCCGACACCATGGCAGTCATTCCTAATAATATCAACGTGATACAACCAGCATGCTGGTATCTATTCATAGACTTAGTCACAGATATAGTCCTATTCCCGCTTACTTATTTATTCACTGACTATTTGGCATGACAGTGTTTGAACCAATAACTCTGGGGTATGATACACACTACCAAATAAAGGGGCGACTCTCCGCTCAGGCATACGACACATGCGAATTATTAGTCTCGCCGCAGATGGAATACATCAAGCCTCAAAACGTGGTCTTTTTCATTGGCTTACGTCACAAGATGCCGATGTAATCTGCCTTCAAGACCTGCGTGCGCCAGCATCTGCTCTGATGACAAACCCGGCGTTTGAACTGGATGGCTACTTCAGCTATTTTTTTGATTCACCGACACCCGACCACCACGGCATTGCTATCTACAGCCGCGAGGTACCCAAAGCAATTATGTATGGTTTTGGCGGCTCAAGTGGCGAGGATATGAATGGCCGATACCTCCAGGCCGACTTTGAGCATTTAAGTGTTTGCTCATTATTAGCGCCAAATGTCACGATAAACTCGACTACCAGCCAAGAAGAACAGGAGATCAAAGATCTCTTCTTCAAGGAATTTCTGAATTACCTAAACAAAATCAGCCATAAACGCCGCGATTATGTCATCTGCGGCAACTGGAATATTGCCCACCATGACATTGATGTAAGCAACCCCGATAACTGCCGAGGAGTTTCTGGGTTTCTGCCCCACGAGCAACAATACCTCGACCAGCTATTCAAACATGTTGGCTACGCCGACGCATTCCGTCGCTACAATACTGATACCGACGAGTTCAGTTACTGGCCATCGGGTGAACAAGGTAACGGTACGGGGTGGAGAACAGACCTACAGGTTATATCAAAGGGGCTCCTTGAGCACATCGAATACGCCGTTATCTACAAGGCAAAAGCTTTTTCCAGCCATGCGCCGGTCATCATTGATTACGATTTGGAGACCTTTTAACCCACGCCCCCAGTTAACTGATGCTGCAACCTTCTTGCACTGAAGAAACGCGCTCTTTAGACTCCACCCTAGCTTGCTGATTCAAACGTCTTGTTCAACCTCACCGCTGTTATGGAGATATTCAACCACTGATGCCAGACACCATTCCAGAAAACTCTGTAGGTATTGTGATACCAGAGGTCGTTCACTTTGATGAACCACTGGAGCTCGCCTGTGGCCGTATATTAGAAAATTACGATTTGGTCATAGAAACTTACGGTGAGCTGAACAGCGAAAAGACTAATGCCATTTTGATCTGCCATGCGCTCAGTGGCCACCATCATGCGGCGGGATATCACTCTGAAAACGATAAAAAACCAGGCTGGTGGGAAAACCATATTGGCCCAGGAAAACCCTTTGATACCAATCGGTTTTTTATCGTTTGCCCAAACAACCTCGGTGGCTGCCACGGCAGTACCGGCCCAAATTCCATTAACCCGGAAACAGGCAAACCCTGGGGAGTCGATTTTCCTCCCCTAAGGGCTCGCGACTGGGTTCAGAGCCAGGCTAAATTGGCCGATCGGCTGGGGATTCAGCAATGGGCTGCCGTCGTCGGCGGCAGCCTCGGAGGCATGCAGGCCATGCGTTGGGCACTTGAATACCCCAACCGGATCCGTCATGCCATTGTGATCGCTTCTGCGATGAAATTGAGTGCACAAAATATTGCCTTTAATGAACTCGCTCGCAATGCGATAAAATCAGACCCTGATTTCCACGATGGCCACTTTCTTGAAGACAACACGCTGCCTCGAAATGGTTTAGCTCTGGCGAGAATGATAGGGCATGTCACCTACCTCTCCGACGAAATCATGGGTAATAAATTTGGTCGCGAGTTGCGCTCAGGCTCTTTTCAGCAAGGACAGGACACCCCCGTAGAATTTCAGGTTGAAAGCTATCTGCGTCATCAAGGTGATGCTTTTTCCAATAGCTTTGATGCAAATACCTACCTGTTAATGACCAAAGTGCTGGATTACTTTGATTTAGCGCGGGAGTATGACAATGATCCGGTCAGGGCCTTTAGTCATGCCCTCTGTGATTTTTTAGTCGTCTCCTTTTCTACCGACTGGCGGTTTGCGCCAGAGCGCTCCGAGGAAATCGTCAAGGCATTAATTGATGCCGATAAAAATGTTTCGTATGCCGCCATTGAATCTAATTTGGGCCACGATGCTTTTCTGCTACCCAACGAGCGCTACGAACAAATACTGAATGCCTACATGGATCGTATTGCCAATGATGCAGCACCGGCCCAAACTGAAACAGCTGTGGAGGGCTTATCATGAGCACCCGTAGTGATTTCGATATTATTCAACGATGGATAATGGCTGAAAGTCGTATTTTAGATCTTGCCTGCGGTGATGGTACGCTTCTTAAAAACCTGAAAAAACATCATGGTGTTGAGGGTTACGGCCTTGAAATTGACCCAGACAAAATCACCGCCGCTATCGCTAACGGTATTAATGTCATAGAAACCAATCTGGACAAGGGCTTATCTCAATTCTCAGATAATAGCTTTGACACCGTCGTCATGACCCAAGCCCTTCAGGCCATGCGCTACCCTCACTTGGTTTTGGATGAAATGCTGAGAATTGGGAAAAAGTGCATAGTGACATTCCCAAATTTTGGCAACTGGCGAGCTAGAACCTCACTTTTCATACGCGGTCGCATGCCTGTCACCAAGCAACTTACCTATCAGTGGTATGACACACCCAATATCCACTTCTGTACCGTCAATGACTTTGAAGCCCTTTGTGCTGAAAAAAATATACAATTGATCCACCGGGAATTTGTTGCAGAACGAATTCCAGACAAGCAACTCAAAGGAATATGGCCTAATCTGTTTAGTGATACGGCTATTTATCTTTTAAGTAAATAATCTGTACACAATCGAATTCACTTGTGGGTTTTGGAGGGAATTGGGATGAAGAACAATAAACTACTGTGGCTGCCCTTCATGGCATTAATGACACTGTTATCGTTTGGGGCGATTGCTGACAATAAATATTATAAAGAATTTGGTGATACCAAAGTTTTCTATAGTTCATTCAATAGTAGCTTTATTCTGCCGAAAATTGCCAGCACCTATAATATTATCCGCGGAAAAGACAAAGGCTTGGTGAATATTTCTGTCGTAGTAGGTGACAACGTCGGCGGTACAACGGCCTTGGTAACGGGAACGGTTTCTAATATTTTTGCACAGCAACAGGTGCTTAAATTTTTTGAAGTTCGAGAAGAGAACATTGTCTACTACTTGGCACCGTTTGAATTCGAAAATGAGGATTGGATGACCTTTGAAATCCAGGTTCAGCCAGACCCCAACAAGCCAGCTCACTCATTATCGTTCCAAAACAAATTTTATTACGAAGATTAAACTATAAAATTATTGGAAGACGACCATCCTGTGAGAGGTGAGGGTGGTCGTTTTTATTTACCAACAATACAGGAGCCGGGTGACCTTACGATGAAAGTTGTCCTTGCCAGTGGTAACAAGGGAAAACTCGCTGAATTCCAGCAGTTACTCTCAGAAATTAATTTCGATGTTGTTCCTCAATCAGATTTTCAAATCCCAGAGGCTATCGAAAACGGTCTGAGTTTTGTGGAAAATGCACTTATCAAAGCTAGGCATGCATCACGACTAACTGGCCTGCCGGCAATAGCCGACGACTCCGGTTTGGAGGTAGATGTTCTCAATGGAGCGCCGGGTATTTATTCATCTCGATTCTCTGGCGAAAACGCCACGGATGATAAAAACAACCTTCGACTATTGTCCCTACTTCAGGACACGCCTCAGGCCGAGCGAACGGCCAGATTTCAATGCCTGCTCGTCTATTTAAGACACCCGGAAGACCCAACACCCTTAATTTGCCAGGGCACCTGGGAGGGATACATCGCCTTCAGCGCTGAAGGCACGAATGGTTTTGGTTACGACCCACTGTTTTATTTACCAGAACTGGGGTGTACCTCTGCTCAACTCGACAAGGCACAAAAAAACACCATAAGCCACCGGGGAAAAGCTATGGCTGAACTGTTAAAACAATTGACCTAATAAACTAAAACCGTGGCTAATTTTTTGGTCACTTTACTTACACCCTCCGTTTCATCGAGCTTGCCAGTAATATCTTAATATGCATGAATCATTGCTAACGCTTCCACCTTTATCACTTTATATCCACATACCCTGGTGTGTTAAGAAGTGTCCTTATTGTGACTTTAACTCACATGCAGCAGGCACTGAATTACCGGAAGAGGCCTACGTTCAAGCTCTAATTCATGACTTGGATATTGAGGGAAGCTATGTTCAGGGGCGAAAACTATCCTCAATTTTTTTGGGTGGAGGAACACCCAGTTTATTTTCCATTGAAGCCATAGGAAGGATTATTCAAGCGGCAAAACGGCGTATTGGATTTGAAGAAAATATCGAAATTACACTAGAGGCCAATCCCGGAACCTTCGAACAAAAAAAGTTTCAGGGGTATCACAGTGTTGGTGTTAATCGTCTATCCATTGGTGTTCAAAGTTTTAATAACCAACACCTTGAAAAACTAGGTCGCATTCACTCTGCGGAACAGGCCATCACTGCAATTAATGCAGCAAGAAAATCTGGTTTTGATAATTTCAATATAGACCTCATGCATGGGCTTCCCGCTCAAACTACGGAGCAGGCCTTAGCGGATCTAAAACAGGCCATTGATTTATCGCCAACGCACATTTCCTGGTACCAGCTCACCATCGAACCAAACACAGCTTTTTATAGCACCCCCCCCAAGCTTCCTGCAGATATTATTCTGGAAACCATTCAGGATCACGGGCATCAATTATTACTGGACAATGGTTATCAACAATACGAAGTCTCTGCCTTTTGCAGAAACAATCATCAATCTGTTCACAACCTTAACTATTGGGAGTTTGGTGATTATATTGGTATTGGCGCGGGAGCTCATGGAAAAATCACCCTGCCATCCGAGCAACGCATTATCCGCACAGCGAAAACCCGAAACCCTTCAGATTATCTTGCGCGCGAACACTCCTACACCGCCAGTTGCAAAAATATTTCTACTGACGAATTACCGCTGGAATTTATGATGAATGCTCTGCGGTTAAATCGTGGCGTTCCAGTCAATATTTTTCATGAAAGAACTGGAATTAATATAAAAGATATAACTAAAAATCTGACTCAACTAAAAGACATGGCATTGATAGAAGAGTCCCACGATCATATTGTTACAACACAAAAAGGCCACAAGTTTTTAAATTCTGTCCTTGATATATTTAACCGCTAAACTTTTTGTCGGCCGATATATTGACAAAAAACTAACAACAACTACTGGCAGGCTTCTGCCTCCTATCGAAAGGTAGTTTTTCGCCGTTCTCATCAAAACTACCCGTATGGTTTTCAAAACTTCCAGAAAATTTAAAGTGATTTGAAAATCGTGAACCTTCCAACATTCGATAGGTATTTCCACAAATATTTAACGGCTTATTTTTTGAAAATATGGTTTGTTTATCAAGCTCAAAGACACAGCTATTGTTTGGAATGGTGCCGCGATAAATGACTGACTGACCATAGTCTTCACGACTGAGCTCAAGCTCTGGTAATTTAAATAGCCGATAGGTTGCTGAATAAAAATTAATATGGCCTATTTTATTTTTCACATCGATATTGTCGATACCCAGTGGCCGATCTTCTACCAGACGAGGATCGACAAACCCTGAGGCTTTTGCCAAGTGAATAAAATCATGCCAGTACAATGCACCGCTGAGACACTCGCCATAAAGTACAGGGTCGTCCATCAATACTGCGGGAACACGCCGATCAGCATAGACATCAGAAAAATACAGTTCCCCGCCAGGCTTTAATAGACGATAGGCCTGCTCTAGAACCGCTTCTTTATCAGGTGACAGGTTAATCACACAGTTAGAAACAATGACATCAAAACTGTCGTCCTCCAGACCAAGTTCATCCAGTTTTTCGATATAGCCCTTGATAAAACGCACATTGGATCGGCTAAACCCAAACGCCTCACGGTGATAATCAATATGGCGATTGGCTACCGCCAATTGTTCGTCGGTCATATCAATACCGACCACTTCACCCTGTTCTCCCACCATGGCGGAGAGCACATAACAATCCTGACCGGAACCACTGCCCAGGTCGAGGATACGCAGCCCCTCTAACAATTCCGGTGCCACCAGGCCGCAGCCATAGTACTTGCCACTCACCTCCGGGTGTATTTTGGCCATGATTGGCTTGAGGTGAGAGGGCACACTGTCCGGGGTGCAACAGGCATCCGTTTTTAAATCAGTCGAGCCCTGCAGCTCCTTGCCATAGTAATCTTTAACACTGTCGTACATTTTATTAATCCAGTTCAGATTGCTGTCAGCGACGCTGCCAGCGATGATATTTCTCAACCCAGCGCAACAAACTTTCCGGACTGTGTGCCCGCTGCCAGTTGCCCGCTGCGTATTTGTTGGCTTCACCGAGGGTGGGGTAACTGTGAATAGTACCGAGAATTTTCTTCAAGCCAACACCCTGTTTCATAGCCAATATCAACTCCGCATTCAACTCACCGGCATGGCTGCCCACCACTGCCGCCCCGAGGATTTTATCATTACCGGGAACCGTCAGCACTTTAACAAACCCGCGGGCACTGTTATCCGCCATCGCCCGGTCGAGGTCGTCAATACCGTAACGGGTGACTTCATACTCTATGTCCTGCTCTCGGGCTTCCCTCTCCGTCAACCCCACCTGTGCAGCTTCCGGGTCGGTAAATGTCACTCGGGGAATGACCCGGTAATCCGCCTTGAACTTCCTGAAACGGCCAAACAGCGCATTGACCGCCGCATACCATGCTTGATGAGCTGCCGCGTGGGTAAACTGATAGGGTCCGGCCACATCACCACAGGCGTAGATGTTGGGAAAGCGGGTGCGCAAATATTCATCCACGGCAAGGGTACCATTGCCATTGCGCTCTATACCCAGCTCATCCAGCCCGAGGTTCCCGGTCGCCGCGCGGCGCCCCAGAGCCAGCAGCACACGATCAAAGGCGATTTCCCGCTGACCGGCGTCACCCGATGCCAGTGCAACGTGGCCATCACCGCGCGACTCAAACTGCTTGACCCGATAGCCCAACAGCAATTCCACACCGTCTTCCTGTAGCCCTTTACCCACTGCAGCGGCGACATCTTCATCCTCTTTCGGCAACAGGTGGGGCCCCACCACGGTCACCTGGGATCCCAGTCGCTGGAAGGCCTGAGCCATTTCGCAGCCGATCGGTCCCGCACCCATCACCAGCAGGCGAGAGGGCAACTCGTTCAGCTCCCACAGATTCTCGGAAGTCAGGTAATCCAATTCCTCCAGGCCAGGAATCGACGGCACCAGAGGGCTGGCCCCGGTGGCAATAATGATGTTGCGTGTGGTGATCCCCTGACCATTCACCACCACCTCCCAGGGAGACTTGATGGTTGCTTCCCCCTGTACACAGTCCACCCCCAACGCGGAATAACGCTCCACGGAGTCGTGTGGCTCCACCTCGCGAATCACTTTTCTCACCCTTTCCATGACCCGGGCAAAATCCACCGCCGGCTCCGACACCCGGATCCCCAGTTCTTCAGCGTGACGAATCTCATTCACCGCCCGGGATGCCCGAATAAGAGATTTACTGGGCACACAGCCAGTGTTCAGGCAATCGCCGCCCATGCGATATTTCTCGACCAGGGTCACTTTGGCTTTTACTGCAGCGGCGATGTAGGCGCTAACCAACCCGGCACTACCCGCACCAATCACAACCATATTGGTATCAAATACTTTGGGCCGGGGAAACGGTTTATACACCTTGTGGCGTTGAACAACTGCCATAAGCGCACGTGCAACAAAGGGAAATGCAGCTAATAGTGCAAAAGAAAATAACAGGGCTGGCGTGAGAATGCCTGCTGCTGAGAATTCTTCCACAGCCCCAAGCTCGGCCCCCGCATTCACATAGACAGCGGTTCCCGCCAACATACCTACTTGGCTCACCAAATAAAATGTCAGCACCTTCATTGGGGTAAGTCCCATCACCAGATTGATAACCCAAAAAGGAATCACGGGAATCAACCTCAAGGTAAATAAATAAAACGAGCCATCTTTTTCTATGCCTCTATTCACAGAGACCAAATGACTTGAAAACTTATTTTGCACCCAATCACGGAGCAAAAAACGAGACACGATAAAAGCCAGAGTTGCACCCAGAGAGCTGGCAAACGACACCAGCAACAGTCCTGTCCATAGACCAAAAATCATTCCGGCAATAATCGTTAGCAGTGCTGCGCCGGGTAATGACAAGCCCGCAGCAACGACGTAAATAACGAAGTACACCAGTGCAGTTGCCTGCGGCTGATCCCGATAAATATCCTGAAAAAACCCAAGGCTAAGGTACTTCTGTCCATCAAAAAGAAGGTAGGCGCTAACAATCAGCACTATAACTATCAGTAGGACAATTTTTTTTGCCGACATCGTGGCTCCGTTCTTTGCGTTCTTATTATCAAGCGCTTAGAGCTGTTTTGGTCTAATCGGTTCAATATTGAATTGAGCGGTTTTAATAGTGCTTGTCATAAAAATGACCAAAAACTGCAATATATCAAGGTGAGAATGGAATTTTTACTCAAATTTTTCGCTTCAGGATACCGACAAGATGCCGGAACCATCGACCCAAACGGAAGATCAAAAAACGACTATGGCCGAAGAAGAGATAAATATTAATAGCTCTGAGTATTTCATCAACCGTCATATCAGTTTGATGCAATTCAATTTACGCGTACTCGAACAAGCATTGAATGAAGATTATCCATTGCTGGAACGGTTTCAGTTTCTAATGATTTTCAACAGTAATATGGATGAGTTTTTTGAGATTCGTATTGCAGGTCTCAGAAGGCAGGTCAGCTTTGCTCGGGAAACCCTCAACATTGATGGGATGCGCCCACAAGATGTCTTGCAAACCCTCAGCGGACAAATAAAGCTCGCCATTGAAAAACAATACTACATCCTCAACGATATTTTACTGCCTACCCTTAACCGCAATAAAGTTCGAATTCTCAATCATCAAGACTGGAACAATAAAATCGCCCGCTGGGCAGAAAACTATTTCCGCAATCAGGTCATGCCTATTATCAGCCCCATTGGGCTGGATCCGGCTCACCCATTTCCTCGTCTGGTGAATAAAAGTCTAAATTTTATCGTCTCTTTGGAGGGGAAAGATGCTTTTGGTCGAGACAGCGGTATGGCAATTGTGCCCGCACCAAGCTCCCTGCCACGCCTGTTCAAAGTCCCCAATGAACTCTGCTCGGATGGAGATAATTTTGTACTGCTCTCATCACTGATTGATGCACATATCGACGATCTGTTTAATGGCATGACCACGACCGGGTGCTATCAATTCCGCATCACCCGAGATGCCGACCTCGATTTAAATGCAGCAGAGGTTGAGGATATTGCCAGGGCACTTCGAGGTGAGCTACACACTCGTCGGTTTGGCAGTGCCGTACGCTTGGAAGTCGACAAAAATTGCCCAGACGACCTAGTTTCTTTTCTACTCGACCAATACAACTTGACGGAAGATGAACTTTATCGGGTAGATGGCCCGGTCAATTTGGGCCGAATGGTGCAATTAAAAGATATGCTGGATCGTCCAGATTTAATCTTTCCACCCTTTACACCCTCAATTCCAAAATCTTTGCGTGACAAAGACATCAACATGTTCGACATTGTTCACAAGGAAGATATTCTGCTGAAATACCCTTTTCAGTCGTTCACTCCCATCATCGATCTACTGCGGCAGGCCGCCAAAGATCCCTGTGTTCTATCGATTAAAATGACCCTATACCGCACAGGCGCTTCATCAGAAATCGTCGATGCACTGCTAGAGTCTGCTCGTGCGGGGAAAGAGGTGACCGTGGTGATAGAGCTGCGCGCCCGCTTTGATGAAGAGGCAAATTTACAACTGGCAACCCATCTTCAAGAAGCTGGTGCCGTGGTCACCTATGGCGTAGTTGGCTACAAAACCCATGCTAAAGCCTTGCTGATTGTAAGGCGGGAAGGCAACCAATTACGCCGTTATGTACACTTGGGGACCGGCAATTATCACTCTGGAAATGCTCGTGTTTACACGGATTACAGCCTTCTTACCGCTGATCCCGATCTCTGTAGCGATGTACACAAAATCTTTCAGCAGCTCACAGGCATGGGCAAGGCAGAGCGAATCAAAAAACTATTTAGCGCACCATTTACCCTGAAAAAAAACTTGCTTCGATTAATAGCGGCGGAAGCCGATGCCGCCCGCGATGGAAAAGAAGCACATATCATCATCAAAGTTAATGCCATGACCGAACCCAAGGTCATCATAGCCCTATACGAAGCCAGCAACGCCGGGGTAAAAATTGATTTAATTCTCCGGGGGATGTGCTGTCTACGGCCAGGTATCCCCGGGGTCTCGGAAAACATCCGAGTTCGCTCGATTGTCGGGCGTTTTCTGGAGCACTCACGGGTATACTATTTTCACAATGCGTCACCCCATATCTTTTGTTCCAGCGCCGATGTGATGGAGCGAAATCTAATGCACAGAGTGGAGATTTGCTTTCCCATCCTCAACGCTCGACTACAAGCCAGAATCAGAAATGACTTACAAATATATTTGATGGACAACGCTCAAAGCTGGGAACTTCAATCTGATGGCAATTATTTGCTCAACACACCGGAAGAAGGCCAGGAACGATGCGTCGCACAAATGGAATTACTCGAAAAAATGGCCGATTAGCGCTCATAAAACTGTAGCTTAAATCCAATTTTTTTAAGGTATTGCTGTTCTGAAACAAGTGCCGCACTGGTCAGTGGGTTTCGCGCCAACCAGCCCCCGGTAAAGAACAAGGTGATTTTGGAATCCTCCACCTGAGTGGTAAAGACTGGAGCGCCGTCAACTGATGCCACATATTTGAATAATGAGGCAAGACGCATCAAAACACACAACTGCTGTAAACGAACAAGCTGGCGGCCTTGATACTGATCAAAATCAGCGACCGGAAACTTCTGTCGATGACTACGGACTAACAGCCCTATAATCCGTTGCTCCTTCTTACTGAAGCCGGGTAAATCAGAATGCGTAATCAGGTATTGTCCATGTTTGTGGAACTGACTATGAGCGATGCTCAAACCCACCTCGTGAAGCTTGGCTGCCCAGCGCAGTAGCCCTCTATCCGCATCGCCCAAACACCACGCTTTTGACACAGCATCAAATAACAGCAAGGCCATTTCTTCTACTTGTTCGGCATTCTGTTGATCCACTTCACTTCGCTGCATTAATGCCAATACGGTTCGCTCTCTAACATCCTCATGCTCTAGGCGACCCAACATGTCATAGGCCACCCCTTCCCTAAGTGCGCCCGACGAAGTCTGCATGCTATCAATGCCCAAGGTGTCAAAGATTGCACTGATAATTGCTATACCCGGCACAATCACATGCCGGCGACGATCACTGAGCCCTTCCAGCTCTGGCAATTCGTCAACATGGCTACTTTTTAACAGCATTTTTCGTAGTTTACTCAACCCCGTCGCAGTCATTCCTTCCCGGCTCAAACCCTGCCCGAGCAGCACCTGTTCAACGGTCCGCATTGTGCCCGATGAGCCCACAGCATTTTCCCAGCCATATTTTTTAAAGGGTTTACGAATGGCAAGCAGCTCCTGGCATGCAGCGCCATAGGCTTTCTCATAGCACTTTTGAGAAATTTTACCGCCTTTGAAAAACCGATCTCGATACGTGACACAACCCATGTGAAGGCTTTCTCTCAGCCTTGATTCAAACCGCTGACCAATGACCAACTCTGTGCTGCCACCACCGATGTCGACAACCAACCGTGCGTCATCATCATCTGCCAGTGTATGAGCCACCCCCAAATACACCAGTCGCGCCTCTTCGCGACCTGAAATCACCTCAATAGGGTAGCCAATCAACATTTCTGCTGGCCGAATAAATTCGTCGGCATTTTTTGCTGCGCGCAGGGCATTGGTGCCAACCACGCGAACCTGATCCGGGTTGAGCGTATCGAGTACTTGCCTAAAACGAGACAAACAGGAAAGGCCACGCGCCATTGCGTCGAGGCTGAGTCGATGCTTGTACATCTCCGCAGCCAATTGGACCCGTTCAGAAAACTGCTCTATAGGCCGAATCTCGTTATGATTAACTCGGGCAACAATCATATGAAAACTATTCGAACCCAGATCAACTGCCGCCAGCGTTCTCCCGTGATCGTTACTCAGAGCATTATCCAATTTATTAATTTTTGTGTTCTCCCATTCTCAAACCAAACTAACAAGTAAATTTCTTAGAGCGTTTGTTCCTCACCCAATCCAAATGCTATCATTTGGCTTATTCTACCGCTGTACTATTGAATTCACATTAATCTGGAGACTCCCCGCCCATGAGCGACAATATCGTTCACGTTACCGATGCCGGTTTTGCAAGTGATGTACTTGGAACTGATCTGCCTGTTCTGGTTGATTTCTGGGCCGCCTGGTGTGGCCCCTGTAAAATGATCGCGCCTATTTTGGATGAGCTTGCCGAAGAATATGCCGGCAAGGTTAAAATCTGCAAAATGGACGTAGATGCCAACCCTGAGACTCCGGCTAAGTTCAATGTACGTGGTATTCCAACACTCATCCTTTTTAAAGATGGCAATATTGAAGCCACCAAGGTGGGCGCGCTTTCCAAAACCCAATTGGTTGAATTTATCGACGCCAGCCTTTAATACTTCCCTTTGCGGTGGTACTGAAATGTACTGCCGCAACGGTTGTTGCGCTTTCAATACGGCCCGCCTATACTTGGCGAAATTACGTCGATGTGCGTCAACGCACATAAAATTCCGAAAAACTTCAACAACCCCTTCCGGAAACTAATAAGCAATCCTAGCCGGCAGGCTGCCAACCCCAATTCTTAACAACATTATTATGTCTGTATTTATGAATCTAACTGAACTCAAAACCAAACCCATTGATGAACTTTT
>DFBC01000006.1:38771-44780 GCA_002367235.1 Cellvibrionales bacterium UBA3090 | reverse complement strand
CGCGCTGGACAGGAAGGTAAAGCGATTACCCTGATTGATTCCAATGAGTGGAATCAGATGTCCAGCATTGAACGTTACCTGAAAATTCGTTTTGAACGCAGAGTTGTTGCGGGGCTTAAGGCAAATTATACCGGCCCTAAAAAGGTTAAAAAGTCCGGTAAGGCCAGTGGTGCTAAAAAGAAAAAGGCCGACCCCAAAAAAAATAAATCAGCAAAGTCAAAGTCAGCTAAATCTGCGTCAACTCAGTCCCGCCCAAAGAAGTCGAGAACGCCAATGAAAAATAAAATAGAGTCTGGTGGTGGCGATGGCTTTGAGGTGTTACGAAAGAAATAGTTAAGTTTAAATACCGTCTGGAGGCGAGCCATCCGTGAATATTGAATGCATCTATATTTGCCCGGAACCTAGTGCAGATCAGGTACTTCGGGAAAAAATTGAACTCGTGGCGGGTCAGGGAATTATCGGTGACAGAAATTATGGTTTATCGAAATGGCCGGGGCAAAATCTGACGCTGATTGAAGCAGAAGTGATCGAAGCATTTATTCAAGAGCAAAATTTGAAATACGATCTGTCGATAACGCGCCGAAATATCATCACCAGAGGTGTGCGGTTAAATGACCTTGTGGGAAAAGAATTTATGGTTGGAGAGGTCAGGTTGAGAGGGGTTGAGTTATGTGAGCCCTGTAGCAGTCTGGGTAATGCGCTTTCCAGCTCAAGTCTGCCACCAAAAAATGTGGTGGAACGATTTCATCGGCGCGGCGGATTGCGAGCGGACGTGTTAACTTCAGGCGCGATTGTTGGCGGTGCCAAAATTGTTGGCATTGATTAGCTTTATGTGTTCACCGTTTTTTCAAGGTCTAGTATTCAGAGGGTTTGGTGGTTGAAACACGAACATATCATTAAGCCGGTCAAAAAGTGGGTGGAAACACTTGTTGTTGGGTTAAACCTTTGCCCCTTTGCCAAGCGCGAAGTGTTGGCAGGTAAAGTGCGTTTTACTGTGTCGGAGGGAGAGACAGAAGAACAACTTTTAACGGATCTTCAAGCGGAGTTGGAGCTGCTTGAGTATGATCCTGGCATTGAAACCACGTTGTTGATTGTTCCTGGGGTGCTTCAGGATTTTTATGATTTCAATCAGTTTTTGGACTATGTCGATGGGCTGCTTGTGGCGCTGAATTTGGCTGGTATCTATCAGGTAGCCAGTTTTCACCCCGATTATCAGTTTGGTGGCACCGAACCCGACGATGCCGAGAATTATACTAATCGCTCGCCGTATCCCATCTTGCACCTGATCCGAGAGGAAAGTATGGAAAAGGCCGTTGCCAGCCACCCCGATCCGGCAGGGATTCCCGAGCGTAATATCGCGCTGATGGACAGTCGGGGGGCAGAAAAAATGCAGGTCCTTTTGCGGGCGTGTTTTCAGGACAATTAAAGTGAAAAATTGCGGTATGCAATACCTGAAACGCCTAGTAACGCTTTGAGATAGGCTGGCTTTCCATGGTTTTTTGCTTCATGTTTTGGCCGGTTGTCGTGATGATTAAATCACCGTGGTTAATCTGTCGCTCGACGTCCCCGTTGTTCTCTGCGTTCTACCTTTCCTTTTGAGCTGTATGATTCGGTGCTTAAGGCAGATTGATTTCGCCGGAGGCTATGTCGTCGACCCTTGTGGTGGGCGTATTTGCATTGGCAGGATTCGGCGCTGCATTCTTGTAGCGGTAGATGTGGTGCATCTTTAGCGAGAAAGTAGTTGTTTTCTAATGCCTGTATTGATGGGCAGGCATCCAAGCCAAACTCAATAGATACAGCATGATGGGGTTTTTCACCTTGAGTGGAAGCACGGGGTTTTGCCTTGAGTGACGCTCTACTTTGGGCTCTTTGGGCTCCTCCAGAGAAAGCTGGTCATTTAAAAAATAAGAATGCCACGAAAACAATAAAAACAATGGTAAGCATCATGCTAATTCTCCTCCATCCTATTCCTGGTGTCGGAATAATGTTTATTCTTGTTTTAATTGATACTAGTAGAGATTTTGAAAGGGAGTGAATTTTTTGAGCTGGCCAGTAGGGTGGCTGGTGGTTTTAAGTGTTTGCATCACAAGCTTCGTTTGTGCGGCCATTATGCCCCCCTTCTCTGCCTTTCAAAGGGGGGCTTGCTAAAGCTAGTGTTTTTTCAGTGCTTGAGTAAATAGTGCGCCTAATGTGCCTACCTTTTGTTGTCCTGGGTTTGTTCTGTTAGCCGACTTGTCATTTTTAGCTGTGCTGGTTTTGCGAGAGTGCTCCGATTTTTGTTTTGGGCGCTCGCTATCTTTTGCTGCGGTTCCCGGTTCATCTGTCAGTCTCATCGACAGACCAATACGCTTGCGAGGTATGTCCACTTGCATCACTTTGACCTGAACGATATCGCCAGCCTTTACCACCTCGTGAGGGTCTTTGATGTAGCGGTCCGCCAATGCCGAAATATGCACTAAGCCGTCCTGATGAACCCCGATATCGACGAAAGCCCCAAAGTTGGTTACGTTGGTTATGGTCCCTTCCAGTACCATGCCCGGTTCAAGATCCTTGAGTGTCTCGACACCCTCCTTGAATGTAGCTGTTTTAAATTCAGGGCGTGGGTCGCGACCAGGTTTGTCCAGCTCTCTGAGAATATCGGTAATCGTTGGCAGGCCAAACTTGTCATCTACATAATCTTTTGGGTTGATGCTGCCAAGTAAAGCGCTGTCACCCAGTAGCGAGGTGACCGGCTTGGCTATATCGTCGGCAATTTTAGACACTACAGAATAACTTTCAGGGTGAACGGCGGAAGCATCCAGTGGATTATCGCCATTAGTAATGCGTAAGAAGCCTGCGGCTTGTTCGAAAGTTTTATCCCCGAGTCGAGCGACCTTCTTCAGCTCTTTGCGTTGTCGAAAGGGACCATTTTCATTGCGAAACGCCACAATATTTTCGGCGATGGTTTGGTTTAGCCCGGCCACGCGATTTAATAGGGCTGCCGAGGCCGTATTGACCTCTACACCCACGGCGTTTACGCAATCCTCTACGACACTATTCAGACTTCGAGAGAGTTCGAGCTGGCTGACATCATGCTGATATTGGCCGACCCCAATGGATTTTGGATCGATTTTAACCAGTTCAGCCAGGGGGTCTTGAAGTCGGTGAGCGATTGAAATGGCGCCTCTTATTGTGACGTCCAGATCCGGGTATTCTCTGGCGGCAAACTCTGAAGCGGAATAGATCGACGCCCCGGATTCATTGACGATTACCGGCTGAGCGATGAGCGTAGGGTGGGTTTTTAATACTTCTTTAACGAAGCGTTCAGTTTCACGGCTGGCGGTACCATTGCCGATAGCGATTAACGCTACATCGTGCTTTTTGCACAGATGTACTAGCGTCGCTTCGGCCTCTTGGAATTTGTTTTGTGGTGGCGTGGGGAAAATGGCTCCGTGGTCTAACACTTTACCGGTGTCGTCCACGACGGCCAATTTGACACCGGTACGTAAGCCCGGGTCGAGTCCAATGGTGTTCTTCTGACCAGCGGGCGCCGCGAGGAGTAAATCTTTTAGATTAGTGGCAAATACCGCGATGGCTTCAGTTTCAGCCCGGCTGCGGAGTTCGGCGAGCAAATCAGTTTCAATGTGTAAGTGGAGTTTTATTTTCCAGGTCCATCGAACGACTTCCGACAGCCATTTGTCGGCTGGCCGGCCTTGATCGGTAATGTTCACCTGCTTGGCAATCATCACTTCACAGGGGTGGCTTTCAATGGCGTCGGTCTGAATATCGACCCGAAGGGATAAAATACCTTCGCGGCGACCACGGAACATGGCCAGGGCGCGGTGAGAGGGCGTGGTTTTTAAGGGTTCGCTGTGTTCAAAATAGTCCCGGTATTTTGCCCCTTCTTGTTCTTTTCCATCGATGAGTGTGGCGTTTAAGGTGGCTTCATTTCCAAGATATTGACGTAGTTGACCTACCAAGTCTGGATCTTCACTGAAGCGTTCCATCAAAATATATTTGGCGCCACCAAGTGCTGCTTTGATATCGGTAATGCCCAAGTCCGAGTTGATATAAGACTCTGCCTGTTGTTCTGGGGTGAGCTCTGGCTGGCTGTAAAGAATATTAGCGAGAGGCTCCAATCCAGCCTCTATGGCAATTTGTCCTTTTGTGCGGCGTTTGGGTTTGTAGGGCAGGTATAAGTCTTCGAGTCGTGTCTTGGTATCCGCGATGAGGATGGCTTGCTTGAGCTCTGGAGTAAGCTTGCCTTGCTCTTCAATGCTGTCGAGTATGGTTTGGCGGCGATCTTCCATGTCCCTCAGATAGCCGAGTCGTTCTTCCAGAGAGCGAAGCTGGGTGTCATCCAGTGCCCCTGTGACCTCCTTGCGGTACCGGGAGATAAAAGGTACCGTCGCCCCCTCATCCAGTAACGTAATGGCTGCGGCAACCTGCTGGGGTTTAACGTTGAGTTCTGATGCAATCTGGTGCTGAATTTTGTCCATTTTTTCCGTTACGTGGTTGGGGTACTTGGGGTTTTAGGGGTGAAGGTAAAGCGTGCGATTATGGGCGAAACTCTTTGCTCAAAACAGACTTGTTAATGAGCTTAAAATATGTCCTGTGAACAATTGCCAAGCTGCCCGCTGTGTGCCGCCGCTGCTGTTGTCAAGTATTACTCAGATGCTAGGCGCGATTATTATCAATGCAGCCAATGTTGGTTGGTGTTCGTGGCGCCTTGGCATTATCTATCCCGGGATGAGGAAAGGGCCGTCTATGACCTACACTGTAACAGTCCGGATGATCAAGCTTACCGAAAATTTTTGAGTCGCTTGGCTGATCCGCTAATGGAAAGGCTTGGTAAAGGCGATCGTGGACTGGATTTTGGTTCGGGGCCTGGGCCAACCCTATCCGTTATGTTGGAGGAGTCGGGTTTTAGTACGGCGATTTACGATATTTTTTACGCAAATGATGCGTCTGTTCTAGAGGCGGATTATGGTTTTATTACTGCGACAGAGGTGGTTGAACACTTGTCTGAACCGGGAAAGGTGTTAGACAACCTTTGGGCAAGAATTAAGCCCGGCGGTTACTTAGCCCTGATGACCAAGTTGGTCTTGGATCGCGCGGCGTTTAGCCGTTGGCATTACAAAAACGATCAGACTCATATTTGTTTTTATAGTCGTGAAACATTTGGTTACATCGGTCAAAAATGGGGTGCGGAGGTTGAATATCCCGCTGACGACGTCATTTTAATCCGTAAAATGGTGGGAAAATAAGGCGCTCGTCCGGGCTGTTAGAACTATTTGGTCACAAAAGTGCTTTGCACCGCCAGCCCTACGATACTTACTATCGATAACCCGCTTCTTTAACACGCGCGGTTTTTACTCCGTTAAGGAGCTCCCTGGGGGCTTTAGGAGTTGGAATTACGCTATATTTCACAGGAGATCCCATGTCCCAGAAGGATATGTTTCAAGGTGATACGCTGAGACTGCAGCCATTGGAAAATGGTTATATGGAATTACATTTCGATGCCGTGAAGGGATCGGTAAATGTCTTTAATCAAGCCACGTTGGCGGAGCTTAAGCAGGCGCTTGCGGTTTTGGCACAGCAGCCCAATGTAAACGGTTTGCTGGTGACCAGCGGAAAAGGTGTTTTTGTCGCCGGAGCTGATATTACGGAATTTAGTGATGTCTTTAACGGTTCAGATGAGCAGCGTCGTGTTTTTCTCAGTACTGCAAATGAAGCGTTCAATACCATTGAATCATTACCCTATCCGACGGTGGTGGCCATTAATGGCTTTGCCCTGGGTGGTGGTTTTGAAGTGTGTCTGGCTTGCGATTTTCGGGTGATGTCTAGTCGTGCTCGGGTGGGCTTGCCTGAGACAACCCTGGGTATTATTCCTGGTTGGGGCGGCACGGTGCGCCTGCCTCGATTGATTGGTTTTGATAATGCGGTGCAGTGGATTGCTACCGGTGCCCATAAAAAGGCCGCCGCCGCTCTCAGCGATGGGGCTGTGGATGCTGTTGTTGAACCCGACTT